>CAVBQN010000019.1:0-25365 GCA_963597545.1 Fusicatenibacter saccharivorans | reverse complement strand
GGAGATAGTAATTATCGACAGTCAAATGAATTACCGAGGAAAACTTGACACTTACTCCTTGCTTTTCTTCCCTTAACAAATGACTTAAAATATGATATGGTAATACATACATGTGGCTCAGACTTTCCATAGAAATATCTGTTTTCTACCAATAAGTAATGAGTGATATCTTTTCTTTTAGAGAGAGGAAAGAATCAGAAAAGGGGAATTGAACATGAAAGACATGAAAAAAACAGCGGCTCTTCTGGCGGCTATGGCGCTTCTCGGCGCAGGCAGCGCAAGTGCGGCAGAGGCCGCTCCGATGTATGCCCTGAAGGGCATCACCGTCACTGCGACTCGCCAGGCAGAAAGCCTCAAGGATGTACCGGCGAATGTACAGGTCATCACCGAGAAGGACATCAAGCTGCGCAATGTACAGACTGCCTCTGATGCCGTTGCGATGGCGACCGGCGTCTCTGCTTCGAACTCTGTCGAAGGCACGGTGAACCTTCGCGGCTATAGCTCGAAGAATATCCTTATCCTTGTTGATGGACAGCAGATGAATACCGCATGGAACGGTGATGTCGACTGGAACATGATCCCTGTCGAGAATATCCGTAAGATCGAGGTTGTTTCCGGCGGTCAGTCCGCTCTCTACGGCGGTCGTGCGGTCGGCGGCGTCATCAATATCATGACGAAGAGCGAGAAGCGTGACGGTGTCCACGGCTCTGCGGTCGTCAGCTACGGCAGCCACGCTACGGTGAAGCAGGCATATGCGGTGCATGGGAAGAAGGACAAGCTGTCTTGGGGGACATTCTATGAGAGCAAGAGCACGAATGGATGGAGGGATTATACGCCGTCCGCAGTGAAAGGTGCGACTTCTTCCGGTCATACGATCACCTCAGATCTGACGGATGCTAAAGGAAATAAGCTGATGGGTGAACGCGGCAGTAAAGAAGTCATGTCTGAAAATTATGGCTTCCATTTGGGCTATGCCTTCAATGAAGATCAGAAATTGACCTACAAGTATACGCATGCCAATTATACCTGGAAATACAACGACCCGATCTCCTGGGTCAAGAAAGATGGAAAGACGCTTTGGCCGGCCGTTGATTTTGCAGATTCCTTCATGTCGAGCTTCTACGGCACAAAGGGCTGGCGTTCCTACGATATGCATTCTCTGACGTACAATGATCAGAAGAATAAAGTGCATGCACACTTTGGTATGACGAATTATACCAAGGATGGGTACACGCAGCCGGGGTATGCGAAGGGAACGTTGGATGAGAATTTCGATGGCAGCGGAAAGAAATCTTCTTATCCGTCAAAGTCATGGGATTTCGATATCAATAAACGCTGGAACCTTGGGGATCATACCATTCTGCTGGGGGGATCCTATGGACAGGATCGGTTTGATCAGACCGTTTACAATGAAATCTCCGACTGGAAATCTTGGGACAGTGCTTATACGAAGAATAAGAAAGATCAATTCTTAGGCGGTAAAGATAAGAACTGGGCGCTGTATCTGCAGGATAAATGGTCATTTGCCCCGAAGTGGAATGCCTATATCGGCGGCCGCTACGACCACTATAAAAAGTATGATGGCTATAGCCAGTATGTAGATCAGGAGAGAAAGACCTTCGACTCGGCTTCTTACAATAAATTCTCTCCCAAGCTGTCACTCGATTATGCGGCCAATGATTCGCTGAATCTGTATGTATCCTATGGCAGATCTTTCAACCCGCCGATCCTGTATCAGGTCTACCGTTACACGGAAAAGGGAACCATTTATCATCAGAACCCCGAGCTGGATCCGGAGACCACAGATACATGGGAACTGGGGGCAAAGACAAAGCTTTCTGAAAAAACGGAAGTGAATGCTTCGCTCTTCCATGCCAAGACGGATGACTACATTAAAGCGGTCGCCTATCAGGGTGGCAAGCAGTACCAGAATGTCGGTGAATCCAAGACGCACGGCTTCGAGATCGCGGTGAACCAGAAGCACAGCGACAACTGGACCTCCTACATCAATTACACTTGGCAGACGGGCAAGATCGATGGCGATAAGAACTACGATATCCCGCGTCACCTGCTCCATCTCGGTACGACCTTCCACAAGAATCCATGGACTGTCAATGTCGACGGCATGTTCATCTCGGACCGCACGGAAGCGGGGATGAAGAGCGGCTGCTTCAAGGCCCGCGATGCGTACTTCCTCCTGAACCTCAATACAAACTACCAGTTCAACAAGAATTTCTCCATGCAGTTTGCCATCGAGAATGTCCTCGACCGTGAATACTTTGATGAAGATATTTCGACGAGCCATTACTACATCGGTGATGGCCGCACCTTCACGCTGTCTGCGCGATATGCTTTCTAATTAGAAATGTAAAATAGCGGTATTTTCCCGTACCGTCATTCTGAGCGGAGGAAAACGGAGAATGTGAGACCGCTGGTGCGCGGAACGCATGGGGGATGAGCCGAAGAATCTAAACGCGAGCAGCGTACGATGAACCTGCACCCCAACATAAAAAGCACGTCTGAATCAAAAGATTCAGACGTGCTTTTTCATAGCGTCATGGGGGAGTCAGGAAGGAACCAGTCCGATTTCGTGTATTTCCCTAATCTCTAGTCCCTAGTCACCAGTCCCTACTCATAGAACTTCGTCACGGCATCGACGAGATAGGCAGTATCCTTGACGCCGGCAGTCTCATAGGAGGAGTGCATGGCGAGCTGGGGGAGACCGATGTCTACGGTCGGCATGGCGATGACGGTGTTTGAAATATTGCCCAGCGTGGAGCCGCCTGGGTTGTCACTGTGATTCGTGAAGGTCTGTGTGGGGATGTCATGGTCTTTGCACAGCTTCTTGAAGTAGGCGGCAGAGAAGGCATTGGTCGCATATTTCTGTGCGGCGCTGTACTTGATGACGATGCCGCCATTGATGACGGGACGGTTCACAGGATCCGCATATTCCGGATGGTTCGGGTGGACGCTGTGGGCGTTGTCAGCGGAGATCATGAAGCTTCTCGCGATCATGGCCATGGTCTCATCATAGCTGTATCCGAGGGAGCGAGCGAGACGCTCAAGTGTATTCGCAAGGAAGGTAGAGCCGGCGCCCTGTGAGGTGGCGCTGCCGACTTCTTCGTTATCGAAAAGGGCGTAGACGGAGATGTATTTCTCCTTCTGTCCCTGTGTGAAGCCGCGGAAGCAGGCAAAAGCGCACTGCAGGTCGTCGAGCTTCGGCGAGGAGATGAATTCTCTCTCTTCGCCCCAGATGGCGGCGGGGACGCGGCTGTAGAGGGTGAGGTCATGGGCAAGGATGTCCTCGGCCTTCACCTTGGCAGCGGCGGCGATGACGTCCATGAAAGGGGTCTTGGCGTCGGTCATGCCATAGAGAGGGAGTATGTCCTTCTGGACTTTCCACTCTTTATGCTGGTTCACGCTGCGGTCCATATGGATCGCGACGGAGGGAATGACGAGCATGGTGCCGTCGATCGCGACGAGCTTCTCTGCGAGGTGGCCATTCTCCGTGACGAGGAGACGTCCTGCAACGGAGAGGGGACGGTCGAGCCAAGTCGACATGATCATGCCGCCGTAGCCCTCGACATTGAGCTTCACATAAGGCCCGTCTGCGATCTCCGGATCCTCTTTGATCTTGAAGGTCGGAGAGTCGCAGTGCGAGGCTGTGATATGGAAGGCTTCTGCGCCTTCTTGTGGCACGGTGAAGGCCATGAGGGCGCTTCCATTTCTGGTGACGACGTACTTGCCGCCCTTCTCGATCTGCCAGGTGTCTTCTTCGCGGATCTCTGTGAAGCCTGCGTAGAGGAGCGCCGCCTTGATGCCGCGGACGGCGTGGAAGGTGGAGGGGGACTTGGCGATGAAATGGATGAGGTCGCGGCTGATATCATCTGCGGTGATCGGCTGTTCCATTATTTCTTATGTCCTACTTTTTTCTGATATACATCCTCTGCCATCTGGGCACGGGCACGGATGACCGGGTTCGAAGAATTGACGGAGGTCGGAGTGAAGTTGCTCTTGTAGTGGAGCTTCTTCGTTTCCTTTTCCATTTCGACGACTTGGATGGTGCCGGCGGTGCGGTCGTAGGCGTAGGTGTAAGTGCAGGTGCCGCCTTCGATGGCTTCGACGGCGACGAAGTTCAGGATCTCATGACCGTTTGTGGTCTTCTTGATACTGGTCTCCTGCATGTCGATGGTGATGGTGTCGTTATATTTCCAAAGGTTTTCTGCGGAAACGGACATAGAGCCGGCAGCGATGGCAGCGGCAGCTGCCAGGGCGATCATCATTTTTTTCATAGCAATCACTCTCTTTCGTGAATGGATGACTGGAAGTCATTCTTTGTTTGCAGTGCTGGATTTATTATAGCATAAAAATGAATGGTGAGCTTGAAGTCATTGAGGATGATATTCTCACACTGACGTTGATTGACACAGGCTTTCATGCTGATATCTTCCGCATGTAAAAAAAGACTGCCGGAAAGGGCAGTCTTTTTGATTGTCGGCTTATCTATCCGAGCCGTCTTTTTCTTTGCGGATGACGTCGTGAGCGCCGCCTTCTACGATGGAGGTCGCAGAGACGAGAGTCAGCTTCGCCTTTTCCTGAAGCTGCGGGATGGTGATAGCGCCGCAGTTGCACATGGTGGCTTTGATCTTAGCGCAGGTCTTTTCGACGTTTTCTTTCAGCGGACCGGCATATGGGACATAGGAGTCTACGCCTTCTTCGAAAGCGAGCTTCTTAGAGCCATCGAGGTCATAACGGCCCCAGTTTCTGGCACGGTTGGAACCTTCGCCCCAGTATTCCTTGACGATGGTGCCGCCGACCGTTCTCTTCTGTGTCGGGGATTCGTCGAAGCGGGCAAAGTAGCGGCCGAGCATGACGAAGTCAGCGCCCATGGCAAGAGCCAGTGTGATGTGGTGGTCGTAAACGATGCCGCCGTCGGAGCAGACCGGTACGTAGATGCCGGTTCTCTTGTAGTATTCATCTCTGGCCTGGCATACTTCGATGAGAGCCGTTGCCTGGCCGCGGCCGATGCCCTTGGTCTCACGGGTGATGCAGATGGAGCCGCCGCCGATGCCGACCTTGACGAAGTCAGCGCCTGCTTCTGCGAGGAAGAGGAAGCCTTCTCTGTCGACGACATTGCCTGCGCCGACCTTGACTTTTTCGCCGTAGCGTTCACGGATCCAGTTGATGGTGATCTTCTGCCATTCGGAGAAGCCTTCCGAGGAGTCGATGCAGAGGACATCTGCGCCTGCGTCTACGAGGAGCGGCACGCGTTCCGCGTAGTCTCTGGAATTGATGCCGGCACCGACGATGAAGCGTTTCTGCTGATCGAGCATTTCATTCGGGTTTTCCTGATGGGAGTCGTAGTCCTTGCGGAATACGAAGCCGTAGAGACGGCCATCTTCATAGAGGACCGGCAGGGAATTGATCTTGTTGTCCCAGATGATGTCATTGGCTTCGGAAAGGGTGATGCCGTAATTGGCTTTGACAAGTTTTTCGACAGGGGTCATGAAGTTCTTGACCTTTTCGCTCTTGTCCATGCGGCTTACACGGTAGTCTCTGGAGGAAACGATGCCTACCATTTTGCCGTTGGAAGTGCCGTCTTCCGTGATGGCGATGGTGGAGTGGCCTGTCTTTGCCTTGAGGGCGAGGACATCCGCTAAGGTCGCTTCCGGCGACAGGTTCGAATCGGAAGGAACAAAGCCTGCTTTCTGTGCTTTGACTCTGGCAACCATGGCTGCTTCTTCTTCAGGGGTCTGGGATCCGTAGATGAAGGAAACGCCGCCGTTTCTTGCGAGTTCGACAGCGAGCTTTTCACCGGAGACGGCCTGCATGATAGCAGAAACCATTGGAATGTTTAATGTGATGGCCGGTGTTTCCCCTTTTTTGTATCTGACCAGCGGGGTCTTCAGAGAGACGTTCGCCGGGATGCAGCTGCAGTCAGAATATCCGGGAATGAGCAGATATTCATTAAAGGTATGAGCCGGTTCATTGATGTAGGTTGCCATTATTTCCTCCTTAAATAAAAATAGAGTAAAAAGATGAAAATAAATTAACTTACTATACCTCTTTACTCGTATTCGGTCAAGCGTTTTTTCCCGTGACCTATGTATTTGTACTATTATAGCGTAAAAACTCCGCCTTGGGTAGGCGGAGTTTGTGAGAGTTTTATGAGATTGGTTGTCAGGTTCAGGGGCAGCCCACGAGGCGTATCGTCCCTTGATTGTTTGCGAAAGCTCGACCCGAATGAGAAATGAGGAATGAAGGTGGCGGCTTCGCCGAGATCGATGAAGAGGTCGCAGCTGTTCTGGCATTCGTTATTTCACATACGACGTTTCTCGCCGCTCAGGATGATGAAACGGGGCGATGCCCGAAAGTGGTATGCAAGTCACTCGTGATCTCTAATCCCTGCGGTCTAACATACGTGGGGGCCAACCCCGCCTCGCTCCGCTTGGCTGCCACTTCCAGAGGAAGGGGCGAGAGGATGCGCCTCTCAGATGTCCGTTTGAGACTTTGGAAGGCAGAGGTCAGCGGTCAGAAGTCCAAAGTCTAAAGTCTGATGTCTCCCAGTCTCCTAGTCTCATCCCTGCACGCTCGTTAGCTATTTAAGGAAGGCTATGACGAAGCTATGCATAAAAATTCTTGAAAAAGCTGACTCTGCGATTTAATCAGCGTTTCCCTAGAGCAGCGGCTCGATCACGGTCTGGAAGTAGGCGTTCAGCTCTTTGGGCGTCGCCTGCATTTTGTTTTTGCGTACCCACCATTGGACCATTTCGACGAAGCTGCCGGAGATGTGATTCAGGAGGAAATCTTCGGGGACAGGGATTTCCTTGTGGTGGTTCAGAAGGTAGGAGGCGATGAGGCGGGAGAGGCTCGCCTTAAAGTAGCGCAGGAAGAAGTCGGAGCTTTCAGAGATGAGCAGATCGCGCAGGTGGTTCGTATTCTCTGCGATATGCTCTAAGAGGTGGCAGAAGACAGGATCCGGAAGGCCGGTATGCTGGTGATCGTCAGAGGGGTGGTTGTCATTCATGACACCGTCTACGATGTGCTCGAAGAGTTCCTGACACATGTCCTCTAAGAGGCTGTCCTTGGTCTGGAAATGGGCATAGAATGTGCTGCGGCCGATATTGGCACGATCGATGATATTCTGGATGGTGATTTTTGAATATGGTTTTTCTGATAACAGAGCGCTGAATGCTTCGAAGATAGCGGCTCTGGTCTTCTGCTGTCTGCGATCCATGGGGTTCCTCTTTCACAATGGCTGATACAATACGATTTGTATGATATATGCTATTGTAAAATATCGGAAGGAGAAATTCAAGTATCCATGAGCATATTTTTTAGGGGTACTTGAATTTTTCAAGCGGGCATTTGGAAAATGGGGAAGGGGCTAGTTCTTAGGGCGTTTCATCCGTTGACTGCGGATGAAAGCTCTGCTCGAATTAGGAATGAGGAATTAGGAATTAGAAATGAAGGTGGCGGCTTCGCCGCGAATATATATGGGGCGATGCCCGCTTGAGACTTAGGGACTAGGGGACTAGGGGACTAGGGGACCAGGGGACCAGGAGACTTTACAGGTCAGAAGTCAGAGGTCAGAAGTCTGAAATCAGAAATCAGAAGTCTGATGTCTGATATCTCTCAGTCTCCTAATCCCTAATCCCTAATCCCTAGTCACTAGCTACTAGCTACTAGCTACTAGTCACCAGTCACAAAGTTTCGATCACATGGATGAGAGCTGTCACATCTTCTTCCTTTGTCGCCCAGCTGGTGCAGAGGCGGATGATGCTGTGGCTGTCGTCGGCTTTGCAGCCAAAGCCGAAAGCAACGGTCTCCTTGAGCTTTTCCATCCGGCTGTTTTCTATGGTGAAGAAGATCTGGTTCGTGGGGGAGTCGAAGTAGAGGGGGATCCCTTTGGCGGTGAGTGCTTTTTTGATCTCTTCTGCATAGAGGTCGGCGGTGCGCCCCATCTGCACATAGAGGTCATCTTTGAAAAGCTCGTCAAACTGGATGCCGAGGAGCCAGCCTTTGGCGAGGAGTGCGCCATGCTGTTTAATCATGGGGAAAAAGTGCAAGATGAGGTGCGGGTCAGGGATCACGACGGCTTCGCCGAAGAGTGCGCCGCATTTCGTGCCGCCGATATAGAAGACGTCTGCGAGGCGAGCAAGGTCTTCGAGGGTGACATCATTTGCGGCGCTTCCGAGGGCGTAGGCGAGGCGGGCTCCATCGATGAAGAGAGGAAGATGGTGCTTGCGGCAGACGGCAGAAATGTCTGTCAGCTCTTTTTTGGAATAGAGGGTGCCCCATTCGGTCGGCTGGGAAATGTAGACCATGCCTGGATGTACCATGTGTTCCCAGTTGTCGTCGGCAAAGAAATCGGAGACGTAGTGATCGATCGCGTCGGCGGTCAGCTTGCCTTCCTTAGAGGGAAGGGTGAGCACTTTGTGACCACCCCACTCGATGGCGCCGGCTTCATGGACATTCACGTGGCCGCTGTCGGCGGCGATGACGCCTTCATAAGGGCGGAGGACGCAGTCGATCACGGTGGCATTTGTCTGGGTGCCGCCGACGAGGAATTTCACCTCTGCCTGCGGCGCGTCGCAGGCTTTTCTGATGCGTTTGCGGGCGGAGTCAGAGATGTCATCTAGCCCGTAGCCGGCAGAGGGCTGGTGGTTTGTTTCAGAAAGACGACGGAGAATATTCGGATGGCAGCCTTCCATGTAGTCGGAGGCGAAGGGGAGGGTATGGTTCATGATGAATGCTTCCTTTCATTGGGATATGTATGTCATAAATTATAGCAAAGCTATGCGTGAAATGCATAGCTTATCTTTTCTTGTGTCCAATTATGCATACTTCTTTCCAAAAATGTTTGATAGTGATACAATTATTTCTGTAATTTGTACATGATTTCAAGAAAAGGCTGTAAAAAGATAGCCAAAAGAGAAAATGACAGCGAAAGCGCCAGGCGCTTTCATTTTTTCATGAGGGGTGATCTTCTCATGGAAGGGAGAATGAAGTATGAATATCCATGAATACCAGAGTAAGCAGATCATGCGTGAGTATGGCATCCATGTTCCGGAAGGCTATCCGGCATTCACAGTCGAAGATGCGCTGGAAAATGCGAAGCGTCTCGATACGCCGGTCGTGGTCGTAAAGGCACAGATCCATGCAGGCGGCCGTGGGGAGGCGGGCGGTGTCAAGCTCGCCCGTTCTCTGGATGAAGTCAGAAAATATGCGAAGGAGCTTCTTGGCAAGGTGCTCGTCACCCGCCAGACTGGCCCGCAGGGCAAGACGGTGAATCGTCTTCTAATCGAAGCCGGCTGCCATATCAAGAAAGAGTACTATCTCTCCTTTGTCGTGGATCGTCAGGCGGAATGCGTCGTCATGATGGGTTCGGAGTCCGGCGGCATGTCCATCGAGGACGTGGCAGCAGAAAATCCGGAAAAGATCATCAAAGAGTACATCGACCCGGTCATCGGGCTGGCCGATTTCCAGGCACAGCGCATGGCGTATGCGCTTCATTTCGAAAAGTCGACCATCAGAAAAGCAGCGACCTTCATGAAGTACCTCTACAATGTCTTTGTGGATAAGGACTGCTCACTGGCGGAAGTCAATCCGCTGGTCGTCACCGAAGAAGGCGACGTCATGGCGCTCGATGCGAAGCTGAACTTCGATGACAGCACGCTTTCCCGTCATCCGGAGATCGTAGCACTGCGCGACATCACGGAAGAGGACCAGAAGGAAAGAGAAGCCGCAGCGGAGGGATTGAACTATGTCAATCTCGGCGGCGACGTAGCCTGCATGGTCAACGGGGCAGGTCTTGCAATGGCGACTGTCGATATCATCAAGGAAAACGGTGGTGAACCGGCCAACTTCCTCGATGTCGGCGGTGACTCTACGCCGGAAAAGATCGTGGCAGCCTTCAGGATCATGCTTGAAGACGATCAGGTCGACGGCATTCTGATCAATATTTTCGGCGGCATCAATAAATGCGATGTCATCGCGACGGGCATTGTCGAAGCGGCTGCGCTTCTTTCCGGCGGCAAAGAGGAATTCCCGATCCCTGTCGTGGTTCGTCTCGAGGGACGCAATGTAGAGCGCGGACGCGAGATCCTGGCCAAAGCGGATATCAAGAATCTGTATCCGGCTTCTTCCATGGATGAAGGTGCGAAACTCGCTATTCGTCTCGCAAAAGAAACGAGAGAGAAGAAGTAAAAATAAAAGTTGACGGGTTCAGGTTGGCGGGTTCAAGGTTCCAGACGTTGTGAGAAGCGGCGGCGCTTTATGAATTGTGCGCCGCTACCACAACCTATCAACCTGAAGTTTGAAAACAGGGATGAGTGGCTAGTGACTGGTGACTAGAGATTAGGTTTGCGATACGAGAAAACCGCTAGTTTCAAACCTCCGCGGCGCTTCTGTATTTTTATGCGTCGCACCACCATTTCACATTTCTCATTTCTAATTTTTCATTCAAGCGAGGCTTTCGCACGCAATCAAGGGGCAGCACGCCCCATGGGCTAACCCTTGTAATACGGTTCGGTCTGCTATGTTTGACTACGAACAAATACTTATCATTTAATCTCTCATTTAACCTCAGGAGGATGTACCCATGAGCGTTTTAATTCATAAAGATACCAAAGTCATTGTGCAGGGCATCACGGGCAAGGCAGCCCGTTTCCATACCGAACAGATGCAGAAGTATGGCACAAATATCGTAGGCGGCACGGCACCGGGAAGAGCCGGTGAAGTCTGCTGCGGCGTACCGGTCTTCAATACCGTGAGAGATGCCGTCGCTGTCACCAAAGCCACTACCTCGGTCATTTTCGTACCGGCTGCCTTTGCAGCCGATGCCATCCTTGAAGCAGTCGAAGCGGGCTTGGAGCTCGTCGTCTGCATCACGGAACATATCCCGGTCGAAGATATGGTCAAGGTGCACCGCTACATGGTGGGCAAAAAGACCCGCCTCATCGGTCCGAACTGCCCGGGCCTCATTTCTGTCGATGAAGCGAATATCGGCATCATCCCTGGACAGATCTATAAAAAAGGCCACGTGGGCGTGGTTTCCCGTTCCGGCACGCTGACTTACGAAGCGACCTTCCAGCTGACCAATGCAGGCATCGGACAGACGAGTGCGATCGGCATCGGCGGCGACCCGATCAAAGGCACGGACTTCATCGATGCACTGAAGCTTTTCAATGACGACCCGGATACCAAGGCGGTCCTCATGATCGGCGAGATCGGTGGTACTGCGGAGGAACAGGCTGCGAAATGGATCCATGACAATATGAAGAAGCCTGTCGCTGCCTTCATCGCCGGCCGCATGGCACCTCCAGGAAAGCGCATGGGTCATGCCGGCGCCATCATTTCCGGCGGCAAGGGGACTGCGGTAGAAAAGATCGCTGCGCTGAATGCGGTGGGGATCCCTGTCGCAGAAACAGTAGCGCATATCGGTGAGACGGTCATCGAGCTCTTGAAAAAGGAAGGGCTCTATGACGAATGTCATACATGCTGATGAAAAGCAGTCCCGTGAGGGACTGCTTTTTGGATTAGACCGTGGGCGTGCAGCCTGCCCCCCTTGATTGTTTGCGAAAGAGGGGGAGCGGGTTCTACTGGTTCAGAGGGTTCAGCGGGGGTGGTGCGGCGCATAAAAATATAGAAGCGCCGCAGAGTATGGATGGGGCGATGCTCGAAAGCACCTTTCAAGTCACTAGTCACAAGTCACTTGAGGCTCCTAATCCCTAGCTACTAGTCACCAGTCACTAGCCCCCCTCTCTCCTCCATGCCCATGAAAAGTTTTTACTTGACGGGGGCCATGCTTTCCGCTATTGTAGGAGAAAAGACGGGAGGGAACGCGATGTTTGGTAAATTTCAAGATTCACTGCTTTTTGTCGTGCTTGCTTATGCGATCTTTCGTATCGGCTGGGGCGAGGGATTCACGACGATGAATATTTTCATCCTTCTAGGCTCGCTGGTCGCCATTTTGTCTATGGTGCTTCGACGGAGCGGGTACCTGGAAACGGTAGAGAAAAAGAAGAAGGAAGCGGAAGAAAAAAAGAAGAACGTATAAAAAGGGCCGCGCGGCTCTTTTTTACTTGTCCGCCCCTTGGCCCCGCTTTTGTCAAATCCCCCTCCTTATGCTAAAATGAGAAGCAACAAGCAGCAAAGGAGGAAGCTGATGAATCCGGATCTCTATATCGTAAGAAAGGTGAATGAAGCCACATCCGTCTCGCGCAAGGCGAGTCTGTTCATGGACCTTGTCACACGCTACGGACACTGGGCTTTTGTGATCTACGGGCTTCTCCTCTGGTTTGCACCCGGGGAAGGACGGAAGGCGCGCAGGCTCTGCTGCGTGCTGTCCTTTGCGGGGGTCGTGGCCGCATCTCTCCTTTCCTTTGCCATCGGCAGGGTGTGGAGACGGAGAAGGCCTTTTGTATGCGACTGGCGCATCTGGAATTTCACCGGGCATAAGGCCAATGCATCGTTTCCCAGCAATCACACGATGAATGGGGCCATCGTCGTCATGGAGCTTCTCCGCATGCACATGCCGGGGGCTCGTCTGATGGCGGCCTTTGCCGGTCTTCTTGCATTTTCCCGTATTTTCGCCGGTGTGCATTATCCGACGGATCTTTTGGGCGGCGTCGCCATCGCGGGGCTCGTGCATCGGCTGATCCACGCAACGCCTTTCGCACCGGCTCTCGCTGCGCTCGCAAGCTTCGGCTCGGCGGTGAGTGACTGGGTATTCTCGAGAAAGTGAGCGGGGATGTGTCACCGGCAGTTTCCTCGTATCCGCATCCCTCATTTTTCTAAGGAGGTGATCCTATGGCAAGCAGTGAGACGGGCAGCAAGCTCTCTATCATCCGCATCGTGCAGGTCCTTTTGCGTGAGTCGGACAAGGATCACCCTTTGTCTCAGCAGGACATTCTTCGTCTTATGGAGAGCAAGTATGGGATGGTCGTGAGCCGCAAGTCAATATCCAGAAATCTGCTCCGCCTGAAGGAGGCGGGGCTGCCTGTGATGTGCCGCGAGGTGCCGCGCATGGTGAATGGGAAGGAAGCGCCGCTTTCGCTTGACTGGTACTGGGATCATGTGCTCTCGCCACAGGATCTGAAGACGGTGATCGACCTCCTCTATTTCTCGCATCTTCCGGCGGGACAGATCCGCCAGCTCGCAGAGAAGCTAAAGAGACTGCAGTGCCGTTCTTTTGAGGACGGGAAGGAAGGCATACGGAATCTGCCGCTTCCGCAGAATCTCCCGGATGTGAGGGAGACGCTCGTCCTGCTCTCGCAGGCACTTTGCGAAAAGAGGCAGCTCTCCTTTTACTATGACCACTATGAAGTAGACGGCAAACGGCATCACGGTGTGAGTCCGTCAGGAGAGGCGCGCTGCTATATCGTACATCCTTTTCAGGTGATCGCATCGGATGATCGGTACTGTCTTCTCTGCAATGTGGAAGGGCGGGAGGATATTTCCTATTTTTTCGTAGACCGTATGGCAGACATCATGCTCCTTTCTGCGCCGGCGCGGGGACAGAAAAGCCTCGCAGGCGCCGATGCCTCTGCGAAGCTCGATGAGCTTCTGGTGGCAGATCGGGATATTTATACAGGAAATCCCGTAGAGATCACCTTCGAGGCAGATGTGCGCCTTCTGACAGACATTCAGACGGATTTCGGCAAAAGGGCCCGTCTCATTTCTGCGAGCCCGGATAAGGTGACCATGGAAGTGACGCTCCCCCAAGCCGCCATGAAAGCCTGGGCTCTGAAGAAGGCACCGCTCGTCAAGGTGCTCTCTCCGTCGTACCTGGTGCGGGAGGTGAAGGAGGCAGCCCAGAGCCTGGCGCGCCTCTACGGCCTATGATCATAGGCATGCTTGCCTTTCTCCTCGCCGCTGTTCTTATACTTCTCCTGATCCCCATCCGTTATACCGTGACGCTCGTGCGCTGGAGGCTCACCCTGTCAGTCTCCGTGCTTTTGGGGCTTTGGAGGAAGGAGATCGAGCTTCCGCCTGCCGGGGAAGAGCCCTCGCCTCAAGTGGAAATGACAGAAGAGCCTCCAATGGACTGGATGGAAGAAGCGCTCGCACAGGCAGAAGAGAAGGCAGAAGTGCATGAGAGGCTGCCGGATGCTGCCGAGGGGCAAGCGAAGAGAGAGACAGAGGAGAAGAAGGGGGCCTCCCTTTGGCGAGAGATCCGTTTCGCCATGGGAAATGGGCTCGCGGAGCGTGTCCTCCATGCGGCAGGAAATCTCCTGTCGCACAGCTTTCCACGCAGGTGCCGCATTCGGGGAGACTTTGGGACAGGCGATCCCATGACGACGGGCATTGCCTGCGGTATGGCGATGGCGTTCCTTGCCCAAGAGACAAAAGAGATCCGATGGAATTATCTGGAGCCCGTGAATACCCTGTCGGGGGAGGCAAAGGGGCGGATCATTCCTTTGACTATGATCTATATAGCCGGCAGGCTTCTCCTGTCGAGACCCGCCAGAGAGTTCTGGCATTTCAGAAAAGAGGAAAAGAACCATGGATGATGAAGTTAGAAAGCAGATCTTTGAAGATTTCAAGAAGATGATCACCACCGAGTCCGTGGTGGGACAGCCCATCTATCTGGGCGATGCGACCATCGTGCCCTTTGTGGATATTTCCTTCGGCTTCGGCACCGGCAGTCAGGGCACGAATGCTGTAGGAGGCGCCGGCGGCGGCAAGGTGACACCGACCGCCGTCCTCATCATGAAGGGGGAACGCGTCGAGCTTTTCTCTATCAAAAATGCAGGGCCGAATGGTACCATCGATAAGGTGCTGAACATGGTCCCGGAGGTCATCTCCCATTTCACCAAGAAAAAGGAAAAGCAGGAGGCCGTGAGAGAGGCGGCGCTCAAGGAAGCCAAGGAGGCCATGGCAGAAGAAGCAGAGACGGCGGCGATCGAAGCGAAGAGCAAGGAGTAGGGAGCAGCCCCTGACGTTTCACGAAACGTCAGGGGCTTCGGATATCGGGGCATAGATCGGCGGAAAGCCGCTGCCATCGCCGCGATCCCATGGGAAGCTGCCCGGCAACATAAAAAGCGTGCATGTCGTTTGTCAGAGAACGACATGCACGCTTTTCTTTTCAGCTTTTTGCTTTCGATAAAGTCGTATCGATTTTATTTTCCGGCTTTTGAGAGATCTGGACGATCTCGCTCCGTATGGATTCCATCTCCTCATTGTTTTCCGGGGCGAGTGCCTTCAGTGTGACGGTACTCTTGTCCGCATTCGTGAAAGGGGTATCAATGGATCTGGAGACCGCACTGTAGGAGAGAGCAAGCTCCTTGCCGCCGTTTTTCGGCGTGATGACCAGACGGCCGCCATCGATGCGGCCGGTGCCGGTGAGGCTGCCCGGTACTTCACGGCTGCCCTGCTGGACCTTATGGTCTACGGTGATGGTCTTGTCGTCATTCTGGCTGAAGGTGACGGTCTCAAGATTTCGTATGTGATCGCCGGACCAGTTCACGCCGGCGTCCTGCACGCCCCACCATGTCCCCTGCCATGGTCCGCCATTGGCAAAGTGGAAATAGGCAAATGTACCGCCGCCAATGATCAGCACGATCGCGATCAGGATCATGACCACGTATTTCTTCATTCCTGCGCTCCCCCGTTCTCTTACGTCAAAATATTTTCTATTATACTATAGGCGAATAGGAAATAGCTAGAGGGGACGGGGAAACGTATCGGGAAGGCATGGGCAGGCCGGCGGACAGAAGATACGGACGGGGCCTGTCATCTTCCCCGCACCCCTTTCCACACCCCATACACATCTGCGATCGCCCAGCCGATAGGGATGGAGAGCCAGATGCCGGTGACGCCGAAGAGGGGGAGGGCGGAGAGGGCGTAAGCAAGGATGACGCGGCTGCCAAGGGAGAGGATGGTCAGGATGACGCTCATACCGGGCTCTTTGATGGCGCGGTAGTAGGCATACAGCATGGAGAGGATACCGATGCCGATGTAGCAGGCCCCTTCGATGCGGAGATAGCCTGCGCCGATCGCGATGGTTTCTGTCGCTGCCCTCGGGACGAAGAAGGCCATCAGCTCAGGAGCGAAGGCATAGATGACGATGCTCGTGAGGAGAGCGAAAGAGACGACCATCTTCGCTGAGGCGATGACGCACTCTCTGATGCGCTTTTGATCTCCGGCGCCATAGTTCTGCGCGATGGCTGTCGAGAAGGCATTCCCGAAGTCCATGAGGGGGGAGTAGGCCAGGGTGTCGATCTTGACGCCGGCAGCGAAGGCGGCCATGACGATGGTGCCGAAGCTGTTCACAAGGCCCTGCACGAGAAGGATACCGAAATTCATGATGGACTGCTGGAGGCTGGTCAGAAGCGAGAGACGGGAGATCTCGCGGAAGATGGATGGGTCCCAGCGGCGGTATTTCTTTTCTACCAGAAGATCTTTTCGATAGAAAAGGCAGTAGCAAAGGATGCCGAGACCGGAAGCGTACTCAGCGATGACGGTCGCCTTGGCCGCGCCGGCGACGCCTTGCTGGAAGACCAGAATGAAGAGAAGGTCGAGCGCGATATTCAGGAGGGCGGAGACGATGAGGAAGACGAGCGGGATGAGTGAGTTTCCCACGGCGCGCAGGAGGGCGGCAAAGTAGTTGTAGAGGAAGACGGCGATGATGCCGGAGAAGATCCATAGGAGATAGTCACGGAAGCAGGGGACGACGTCTGCGGGGATCTGCATGAAGCGGATGATCTCTTCCAGAAATACATAGGAGATGGCATTCAGGAAGAGCGAGAGCGCGCCGATGGAAAGGAAGGAAATATAAATGGACTGCTTCATGCGTGCGGTGTTCTTTTGTCCGTGGCAGATGGAGAAGTAGACGCCGCTCCCCATCGTGAGGCCGATCAGGATGGAAGTGATGAAGATCATGAGCGTGTAGGCACTCCCGACAGCGGCGAGAGGCGCTTCGCCGAGGAATCGTCCGACGATCAATGTATCGACGACATTGTAGAGCTGCTGGAAAATATTGCCGGCCATGAGGGGCAGAGAAAAAAGCAGTATCTTTTTCGAGATGCTGCCTTGGGTAAAATCGAGATCTTTTGTCATGAAGGCTCCTTAGGATAGGGTTCAGGGTTAGCCCGGGGCGTGGCGCCCATGGATTGCGGATGAATGCCTCTCTTGAATGAGAAATTAGAAATGAGAAATGAGAAATGGTGGTGCGGCGCAAAAAAATCAGAAGCGCCGCGGAGATTTGAAATGAGCGATTTTCTCATATCGTAAACCTAATTCCTAGTCACCAGTCACTAGCCACTAGCCACTCATCCCTGTTTTCAAACTTTTGGAAATAGGTGATACATGCATTGCCCCTATTATGGAGCGTGCCGCGATGAAATGCAAGAGGAAGAGGGCGGGATATCGTTGATTGTTATGCGCCGCACCTTCCCCTTTGAACCTATAGAACCCGAGAACCTTTTCCGGTCGTAATTAAGGAACGGCACGCTCCATGGGCGAACCCCGAACCTTTTCTCTATGTTATAATAAGGACGATATTATGCAAAGAAGGAGAACTCATGAAACTACTCCGATTGACACTGCAGGGCTTCAAGTCCTTCGCAGATAAGACTACGATCGATTTTTCTGACGGCATGACGGTCATCGTGGGGCCGAATGGATGCGGGAAGAGCAATATTTCCGATGCGGTCCGTTGGGTGCTGGGGGAGCAGAATGTGCGCCAGATCCGTGGGCAGAAGGCAGAGGATATGATCTTTTCCGGCTCAGAGACGCGCCGGGAAAAGAATGGGGCGGAGGTCACGCTCGTCCTTGATAACAGCGGATGCGAGCTGCCGCTCGATACCGTAGAGGTCGCGATCACGCGAAGGCTCCTTAGAAATGGGGATAGTGATTTCTACCTGAATAAGCGAAGCTGCCGCCTGAAGGATATTCAGGAGCTTCTGGCACCGACAGGGCTCGGTAAGGGCTCGATGGCGATCATCGGACAGAACCGGGTGGATCAGGTGCTGACGGCACATGCGGATGAACGGCGCGTGATCTTCGAGGATGTGGCAGGAATCAGCCTGTACCGCATGCGGAAGACGGAAGGACTCCGAAAGCTCGAGAAGACGGCGGAGAATATGGAGCGCGTGAAGGATATGATGGCGCTTCTCGATGAGCAGCTCGTGCCTTTGAAGGAAGGGGCAGAGAGAGCAAGAAGGTACAAGAGCCTTACGCAGGAGAAGCGGGCGATCGATGCGACGATGGGGCTCCTGAAGCTGACATCCTCCGGACGTATGACGGCACGCTATGAAAATGAAGCGCTGAAGCTCCAGGATGAAGGCTCTTTGTGGCAGACGAAGCTCTCGCAGGCGAGCCTGGCTAAGGAAACGCTGGAAAAGGACCGTCTCGCGCATCAGGAGAAGCTGCGCGAAGCGGGGGACGCGATGGCGGACGCCCAGCGGGAGATGGAGCGGCTGCGTGGCGATTACCGCGTGAAGGAAGAGGCGCTCTCCCATGCGAAGGAGAAATGGGAGGAGCTCACCGTATCCGCAGAGGATCAGACGGAAGCAGAGAAGGAGATCGCAGAAGAGATCGCTGGTGCGAAGGAGGAGCTCTCGTGTGCGGAGGCGTCCCTGCAGGCGGCAAAGGAAGCTGTTTCCGCAAAAGAAGCGGAGAAGGAGTCTCTCTCAAGAGCGCTGGCAGAGGCGGAGACCGCCTATGTGAGGGCGCTGGCTCTTTCGCAGGAAAAGGAGAAGGAAAAGGAGAAGGTGAGCCAGCAGCTTGTACATGCAAGAGAAGACATCGAGCGTCTACTGGCGGAGATCGATCATCATGAGAAGGAGGAGGCATCCCTCGCCGAGGAGGAAGAAGCAGCCTCGCTCGAGCTGTCCGAGCTTCTTCGTGAAGAAAAGGAGAAGACGGAGCGCCTCACCGCTCTTTCGGAGAAGGGCAAGCAGCACAGCGAAGCACTGCGAGAGGCGGAGGAGCTGCGTTTTCGTCTGGGCGGTGAAGAACGGAAGCAGGAGTCGCTGCTTTCGTCGATCCGTTCGCAGAAGGCGTATCTGGAACGGGCGGAAAAGGAATACGCGAGCTTTTCCCGCGTGACGAAGACCATCATGGAGCAGGCAGACCGTTTCGGTGAGGCCATCCATGGGGCGCTCGGAGAGCTCATCCGTGTGCCGGACGAATATACGGAGGCCGCGGAAGCAGCGCTCGGCGGACAGATCTCCTATATCGTGACGGATACGACGAAGACAGCGGGAGAGATCATCCGCTGGCTTTCGGAGAAGCATTTGGGCCGCACGACCTTCTATCCCTTGGAGTCCATGCATCCGCGCTACAACAACGGGACGGAAGTGATGGCGTCGAAGGAGCCGGGGATCTGCGGTATCGCCTCTCACCTTTTCTCCTGCCAGCCGATGTATCAGGATCTCCTCGATACTCTTCTCGGGCGCACTCTCATCGCAGAAGACTTGGACGCGGCGCGGCGGGTCGCCAAAAAGTATGGCTACCGTCTGCGCATCGTGACGCGGGACGGGCAGCTTGTCAATGCAGGCGGCTCCATGACGGGCGGCTCGATGAAGAAAAAGGAGAATACGTATTTCGGCCGCAGAAAAGAGATCGCAGATCTCTATGCGCGTGAAGCGGAGTGCGAGAAGGCTCTCGCACTCTGCCGTACGCGGAGGAAGGAGCAGGAGGCCCACTGTGATGCGCTCGCAGAAGAGGTCAGCCGCGAACGGGAAGAATGGCAGGCGCTCAAGGTCGCTCTAGCCACCCTCTCGGCGCGCCGTGAAGGGGCGGAGCGATCGATGACCGAAAGACAGAGCCGCCTTTCTCTGGCCAAGAAGCAGCTCGGAGAGGAGCGGGGCCGGCTCTCGGAGGCCAGGTCGCAGGCGGAAGGCTTGGAGGAGGCACTGTCTGCCTTTCCTGATCTTCCACAAGCGGCAGGCAATGAAGAGAGCAAGCATCTGAGGAAGGCCTTGGAGGAGAAGCAGGAAGCCCTTCTCGCATCCCACGTCGCCCTGACCAAGGCGGAAGAGAGCGTGAGCTTCGGGAAACGCATGCTCGAGGAACGAAGCCGCGCTAAAAAAGAGCTGGCAGCAGACAGAGCTGCTCTTGAAAAAGCTGAGCGTGACAATGAAGCAGAACGGCAGACACTTGAGAAAGAGCTGATTTCTTTGAAGGCTGCTTTCAGAGACGCAGAGGCGCACTGGCAGAAGACCCGCACCCAGCAGGAAAGCCTGTCTGACGATGCGGATGGATTTGCCATCCGTCAGCGCGAGGCAGATGAGGCGTGGAAGAAAGCGCAGGCCGCTTCAGCGAAGATCGAGCGAGATAGAGCTGAGCTTGCCGTGAGGATCGCGCAGTTCAAAGCCGAGGAGGAGGACGTGCTGCGCCAGTTCGAGGCGTGGCACATGACCCGTCAGCAGGCGGAAGCGCTCCGACTGTCCGGCTCTATGGAGGATATGGAGCGGCAGGGAAAGGACCTTGCCCGCCGCATGGCTGAGCTGGGCAGTGTGAATCCGGAGGGCGAGGAGGAGTACGCTCGTCAGCTCGCACGAAGGAAATTCTATGAGGGGCAGGTGGCCGATCTCGCAGAAGCGAGGAAGGGCCTTGAGACCATCATCAGCGATATCGACCGGACGATGGAGAGCCGGTTCACTGAAGCCTTCCGTAAGATCAATGAAGAATTTGGCCGCATCATGCAACTCATGTTCCGCGGCGGCAAGGCGCGTCTCGAACTCACCGATGAGGCACATCCTTTGGAGGGCGGTGTCGAGATGTACCTGCAGCTTCCCGGCAAGAAGCGCCAGCCTCTCTCTCTCATGTCCGGCGGCGAAAGAGCCCTGACGGTCATCGCTCTTCTGATCTCTTTCATGGCGTATCGCCCCGCGCCCTTCTGCTTCGTCGATGAGATCGATGCAGCCTTGGACGATGCGAATGTCGAACGCTACAGCCGCATGATCGGCGAGTATAAAAAGAAAACACAGTTCATCGTCATCTCACACAGAAAAAAGACGATGGAATTTGCCGACACCCTGCAGGGCGTCACCATGGCAGAGAAGGGCGTCTCGAGCCTCATCACCGTGAAAATGAAGGATTATGTGGAGTGACTAGGAATTAGTAGCTAGGGATTAGGAGTCTCAAGTGACTAGTGACTGGTGAATAGGAGACTGGGAGACTCTCGTATCGTCATTTCGAGCGTAAGCGAGAAATCTTTATTGCAGTACGTAAATCAGCATGTATGCGTCATTTCATAAACGAAGTTTTGGTACTACGTCATTCTGTTATCTCGCACTTACTATTTACCGGTGTGCAAGAAAGATCCCTCGACTTCGCTCGGGATGACGATACGTGGGGAACAATTTTATAAAAAAGCGGCGCTTCTGATTTTAATGCGCCGCACCAACACTCCTCACTCCTCACTCCTAACTGGCGAGAGGAGCTTTCATCCTCAATCCATGGACGCCCCGCCACAAGGGCTAACCCTGAACCCGACACTTACATCTTTTCCTGTAGACACTTCACGCCTATTTATATACAATAAAACATATACATTCTTTAGGAGGAAAGAGACATGGGATTTTTTGATAAGATCAAACGGGGGCTCACCCGCACGAAAGAGAGCCTCATCCGCAATATCGAGAGTGTCGTCATCGGTTATGCGGAGATCGACGATGATTTCCTGGAAGATCTGGAAATGGTCCTGCTCTCCGGAGACATCGGCGTACGCACCACGGACTACCTGATGCGACAGATCCGCCGCGGTGTCACCGAAGGCACGATCCACAATACAAATGAAGTCATGCCCTTCATGGAAAAGACCGTGAAGGAGCTTTTGAAGGATGATACCATCGATCAGGAGAATACGCACCATCCGGAAGTCATCCTCGTCGTCGGTGTGAATGGCGTGGGCAAGACCACGACCATCGGCAAGCTCTCCGGCAAGCTTCACAAGGAAGGCAAGAAGGTCCTTCTCGCGGCTGCAGATACCTTCCGCGCGGCGGCTTCTGAGCAGCTCACTATCTGGGCGGAGCGCACCGGCGCGGACATCGTGAAGCATGCGGAAGGCGCGGATCCGGCGGCGGTAGCCTTCGATGCTGTCTCGGCAGCCAAGGCGCGCGGCGTCGATGTCGTCCTTATCGATACCGCCGGCCGTTTGCAGACGAAGGTGAATCTGATGGAAGAGCTTGCCAAGATCTCCCGCGTCATCAAGAAGGTCATTCCTGATGCGCCGCACCAGACGCTCCTCGTCCTGGATGCGACCACAGGGCAGAATGCCATCAGCCAGGCGAAAAATTTCGGAGAGATCGTGCCGCTGACAGGGGTCGTCCTGACCAAGCTCGATGGCACGGCGAAAGGCGGCGTGGTTCTCTCTGTCCATGAAGAGCTGCATGTGCCGATCAAGTGGATCGGTCTCGGCGAACGCGAGGACGATCTCGACCGTTTCCATCCGGATGATTTCGCCAAGGCTCTCTTCGAGACAGAGGATCACATTCTGGGAGAAAGCACGAAGGTGTAAAAACGCAAAAGGTCATCTCATGGATTTCATCTGACCTCATAGGTTCATCAGGCTTTGAAGGCGTGACAGGTTCAATGAAAATTTCGCGGCGTTTCCTTACGTGTCGCCCCATCCCCGTTGCGCCTGTTCCACCTATCCCCCCTGTTGAACCTATGAGTTTTTTCTGTTCTATAGAGACGAGGGCATCATGACAACATTCATCGACCCTGCGACGGGCTATGAGGTGCGGGTGATCCGGAAACCCATCCGCCGCATCTATCTTCGCGTGCGGGAGGGAGGATCTGTCGAGGTGACGGCGCCGCGGAGGGTCTCGGAGCGGGAGATCCGTGACTTCGTCGCGGGAAAGACCGCATGGCTTACGAAGTACATGGCGCTGGTGCCGGAGAAAATCAAATTTCAATATGTCACAGGAGAGATCCACCATGTCTTTGGAAGGGCGTATCCCTTGCAGGTCTTACTCGGCCCGCGCGACGAGGCAGGCATCTCTTCCGGCGGAGAGCTGCGGCTGCTCCTCCGGAAGAAACGGGATGATCGCGAGGCTATATTCAAGGAAGGCATGAAGCGCATCCTGCTTTTGGAAATCGTGCAGTGCCTCAAAAAATGGACGAAGCGCATGGCGATCCCGGAGAGTCGGATCACCGGGGTCACGATCCGCGTCATGAAAAGCCGCTGGGGCTCCTGCCGGAGAGTGACGGGGCGCTTCTCCTTCGCCCTTGACCTTGTCACAAAGCCGAAGGAATGCATCGAGGCTGTCGTTGTCCATGAGCTCTGCCACCTCTTCGCAGCCGGTCACGGCCCCGACTTCTATGCACGGATGGAGACTTATCTGCCGGACTATAAAGAAAGGGACAGACTGCTTTCCAGCCTGCCGAGGGAATTGGTATAGGGGCTAGTGGCTGGTGACTAGTGACTAGGGATTAGTGACTAGGGACTAGGGACTCGTATAGCGATTTGTTAATTTCTGGACTTAGTTAGGGAAACGCTGATTAAATCGCAGAGTCGGATTTCACATGGATTTTTATACATGGCTTCGTCATCATCTTCCTTAAATAGCTTGCTATTCGCGTCAGATGATTCCTCGCTCTGTATAAAAATCCAAGAATGAAATCTGACAACGATTTAATCAGTGTTTCCCTAGAAATGAGGAGGGAGTGAGAAAAACGTGAGCGCAGATGGCATGCGCGTTTCCATACCGCCTCGCCTGCTATCGCTCCCTCGCCAGCAGCTGCCCAAAAAGCCGATGTGAAATAACGATCATCTCATTTTCGCGTTCCATCTGCCGCGGGGGACTTGCAGCTCTCATAGGAGTGACCGGGAAACCTTATCCCAGCTGTCTTTCATGCCATAGTCACCCTATCCGCCCCTTTCGGGCACCTTCCCCTAGAGGGGAAGGCTATTAAGTTAAGGAAATCGTTAGCTACGTAACGTCTTGCTTCCCCCTTCGGGGGAAGTGCCGAAGGCAATAGGGGCATGCTAGCGGTATAGCGTGCTATGTTGAATAGTCCGATGCTATCGATATTCCAACACTTTCATGCAATACCGCTACGTAGCCCCCTCATCTCACTTCGTTCGAAATGGCGTCTCACTGGATTTTCGCGTCGCTTCACTCCTAAAAATCCAGTTCGCTTGCACAAGCCCTTCGGGCAGCTCCCCCGATGGGGAGCCAAGAACGTTCTGCCGCTTAACTTAATAGCCTTCCCCTCGAGGGGAAGGTGCCCCGTAGGGGCGGATAGGGCACTGGCGGTATGAAAGACAGATGAGAAAAGCGGAGGGGTGCGCGGCACATGTGGGGAAAGCCGCTTATATTTTATCTGCATCGAAAAAGCCGCAGAGGGAATCGCTGGATTCACTCTGCGGCTTTTTCGATGGAAACAGGGAGGAAAACGGCAAGCGGGCATCGCCTATATACTTGCGGCGAAGCCGCCACCACACACTGAACCTTTAAACCTTAAACCTTCTTACTTCGTCCCGAAGATGCGGTCGCCGGCATCGCCAAGACCCGGGAGGATGTATTTCTTTTCATTCAGCTGACGGTCGAGGGCGGCGGTATAGATCGGAACGTCCGGATGCGCCTGGTTCACGACCTCGACACCTTCCGGGGCAGCGACGAGACACATGAATTTGATATTCTTGACGCCTTTTTCTTTCATCATGTCGATGGCTGCGACGGCGCTGCCTCCGGTAGCGAGCATCGGATCGACAAGGATGAAGTCGCGATTTTCCACATCCGGGAGCTTGCAATAGTATTCGATCGGCTTGGCGGTGACGGGATCGCGGTAGAGGCCGATGACGCCGATGCGGGCAGACGGCATGAGTTCGGTGAGGCCTTCCACCATGCCGAAGCCGGCGCGCAGGATCGGGACGATGCCGAGCTTCTTGCCGGCGACCTGTTTCCCTGTCGCTTTTTCGAGCGGTGTCTCGATAGCGACATCTTCGAGCGGCAGATCGCGGGTGAGCTCATAGCCCATCAGGAGTGTGATTTCCTGCAGCAGACGGCGGAACTCGCCGGAGCTGGTTTCTTTCTTTCTCATAATGGTCAGCTTGTGCTGGATCAGCGGATGATCAATGACATGGATATGCATAATGGCCTCCTCAGGGAAATACAGAGTGAATAGGAAGTAGCGATTTTTGCTTTTCTCATTGTAGCACAAATGAGAGAGGTTTGGGGGAGGGACGGGCCTTTGATTGCGAATGAAAGCTTTGCTCGAATAAGAAATGCGAAGTGCTGGTGCGGAGCTTTTCGTCATCCTGAGCGGAGGGAAACATCGTATGTTAGAAAATGGCTTATCTGAAACAGGAGAACTGAGTCGAAGGATCTAAGCGCCGCGGAGTTTTGATAGCGCTTCGCGCCGTCGTCAGAGGGGCGTAGCCGAGAAATCTCTATGGCAGAA
>CAVBQN010000018.1:0-25942 GCA_963597545.1 Fusicatenibacter saccharivorans | reverse complement strand
GCTGCGATACGAGAATACCATCTTCTAAAAAAAGGCGGCGAAGCCGCCACGAGAACCTTGAACCCTGAACCTTGAACCAAATGAAAGCAAAGTAAAAAAGGGCTGTGAAGAAACGAGGATTCATTTCTTCACAGCTCCTTTTTCTGTACCATCTTATTTCTTAGCTGCTTTCTTAGCTCTGGTCTTTTTAGCCGGTTTTACATTGACTTTTTCTTTCAGCTGTTTGGAAACGCGGAAAGCCGGAGTCTTGGAAGCCGGGATCTTGATGACTTCCTGTGTGGACGGATTATGGCCCTCACGAGCTTTACGTTCACGGACTTCGAAAGTACCAAAGCCGATCAGCTGGACCTTTTCACCTTTGGCAAGAGCACCGGATACGACATCGATGACAGCCTTGACTGCTTTTTCGGCATCTTTCTTAGTCATTTCTGCTTCCTGAGCGACAGCAGTGATGAGTTCTGTTTTGTTCATAACTAAACATCCTCCTTTAATAATGATGGCTTTTGCCAACAAAGAAGAGTGGTGCACAGGGCACACCGCTTCTCAGCTCCAATGGGCTAGGGGAGCACTGATGTATCCGTCTTTCGGCAGAAATCCTGCCACAAGACCTGAGCCTCCTCGGGCGAGATGTCCATCAGGCTCTTCCCTCTCTGGAAAAGGCCCTTTTCAAAGGCTCTCAGCTGATCCATGACATATCTGGCGTAGCGATGGAGAGCCAGTTCAGGTTCTACCCCTTCTGCATTTATTACACGGTCTAACGCAAAAAGGAAACGCCCCACCGAAAGCTCTTTATCAACAGCTCCCTTCCCGTCTGCGGCTGCCTTGATCTCTTCAGCACAAGACGCAGAAAGTGCGCCATCCTCGAGAGCTTCTGTCAGTCCATGGGAACCAACTTTCCTTTGAATTATACATGCTAAAAGCAGACTTGGCAAGTCTTTTGAGACGCCGGAAAGCAGATATTTTCGGTTTTTTTCCAATCTTTTCCGTGTTTCCCAATCTCCAAGGAGCTTTTTCGTCTCCTCCACCGTGATTTTCTCGAAAACGAAGGGGTGCCGGCGGATCATTTTCTCATTGATGCCGTCCACGACATCCTGCATGGTGAAAAAGCCTTCCTTCTCCGCGAGGCGCGCATGAAAGACGATCTGCAGCAGCACATCGCCCAGCTCCTCTTTCAGGTTCACCATATCATCCTTGTCGATCGCATCGATCACTTCATAGACCTCCTGCAGGAAATAGGTACGAAGCGATCTATGATCCTGCGCGCGATCCCAGGGGCAGCCGCCGGGTGCCAGCAACATATCCATCGTCTCCTCGAGCGGAGACAGTGTGAACGGCGCAGGCCCCTTTACTCTTGCTTTGCGGCTGTCGAAAAGGAAGAGGAATGGCTCCTTCCCAAGGTCATGCCGGAATTCATCCATGGTAAGCCTATGAATACGGCCTTCCGAAGAGAGGAGGATGAGTGTGCTCTCCTTCTCATACAGCATAGAAAGCCTCGATGACAGAATGGCCTTCTCCTCTTCTGTCACATCCTTTAAGATGAGAAGATGCGGCAGCGTAAGAGAGATCGATGCGGCCTCTTCCCCGCCTGCTATGGTAAACGCTTCATCCTCATGAAGCAGCCCCTTCGCAGAAAGGAACGTGAGTATTTGTTGTATAGTCATTGGCATCACCTCGCTTAGATCTTTGCTGTCATTATAGCATAAAATGACCGGCTCTATTTCGATGGATCACGGAAAAAGGCTTCACAGGGACCCCGTCACTTTTTATTTTTCCGGTCAAGCGCCCTTCACCCAAAATAAAAATCCGTCCGTGACAGATCGTCATAGACGGATTTTTATGGATTAAGCGTTTTTAGCTGCTTCGCAGATCTGGGTGAAGCCAGCCGGATCGCTGATAGCGAGTTCGGAGAGCATCTTACGGTTCACTTCGATACCAGCACGGGTCAGGCCAGCGATGAGCTTGCTGTAGGTCAGGCCGTTCTGACGAGCTGCTGCATTGATACGGACGATCCAGAGCTTACGGAATTCTCTCTTCTTGGATCTACGGTCTCTTCTAGCATAGTAGAGAGCCTTCATGACCAGTTCGTTTGCTTTTCTGAACTGGGTGTGACGAGCACCTCTGTAGCCCTTAGCCAGTTTCAGAATCTTCTTATGTCTTGCATGAGCGGTAACGCCGCTTTTTACTCTTGCCATTCTCTTATATCCTCCTTATTAGCCGTTTGGAAGCAATCTTGCTACACGTTTGTAATCAGACTTGGAAACCAGTGCTGCTTTTCTGAAGTTTCTCTTTCTCTTCGGGGACTTCTTTTCGAGAATGTGGCTCTTGAATGCTTTGTTTCTCTTGAACTGACCGGATCCGGTTTCAGTAAAACGTTTTGCCGCAGCGCGACGGGTTTTCATTTTCGGCATTTTGTACTCTCCTTTGTTATGCTTTTGGGGCAACGATCATTGTCATGTTGCGCCCTTCTAATTTCGGTGGCTTTTCGCGAACAACGGTATCACCCAGTTCTTTAGCGAAACGGTCGAGAACATCCTGTCCAAGTTCTGGATGGGTCATTTCTCTGCCACGGAACATGATGGTCACTTTGACTTTGTTTCCATCACCTAAGAAACGCTGCGCATTCTTTAGTTTGACAAAGAAATCATGGTCTTCGATATTTGGACGAAGCTTGACTTCTTTGATCTGGAATACCTTCTGTTTCTTCTTGGCTTCTTTATCACGTTTCTGCTGTTCATATCTGTATTTGCCATAGTTCATGATACGGCATACGGGTGGACGGCCATTCGGTGCCACCTCGACGAGATCAAGTCCTTTTTCTTCCGCCATGCGAATCGCTTCATGGAGCGTCATGATCCCCAATTGTTCATTTGCATCGCTGACAACACGCACCTCTCTGGCGCGGATCTGTTCATTGATGCGAAGTTCCTTACCTATTCTTTTCACCTCCGAAATAGAAATCATTGCAAGTATAAAGGCGGACAGCATCTGCCGTCCGCCTTGAGTTCATACGTAAACCTTAGTAGCCTGCGCCATGTAAGGTGAGAAGCGGATGACTTCTGCTTGCAATCAATTACAAGAGATATGATACTACAGAAATCGATCCGAGTCAAGAGGGAAAATGCAGAAAAGGAAGAGGGCATGCGGGATCAAAGCCTCTCAGGCGCTTATCGCACGCGCCCCTCTTCGCCCCATAGCCCCAGCAGAAACTGCTGTGCTTCTTTTACGATGAAATTCACGGCTCTCTCGCTGGAGCTGCCAGAATCTATTATTTCTTCTTCTTCTCGTCCTTCTTCCGTCCCTTCTCTTTCTTTTCTTTTTCTTTCTTCGGCTTCTTGACCTTATGGTGTACGTCTTTTCCCGCCTTTTCGCCTTTGACATCACCCGCGGCTTCGATGGCCTTTCTGTCTTCTTCGGCTTCTTTGGCGGCGAGACGACCAGACTCTGCATCTGCTGCTTCCTGCTTGGCCGTCATCGCTTCAGCGTGCTCCCGATCCACGTCGCCTTCGCTCATTCTCGGCAGGACGACAGTGACGGTCGTGCCTTCCCCTTCGGTACTTTCGATAGAGAGCATGCCTTTGTGCTTTTCTACGATATGCTTGCAGATCGCAAGTCCCAGTCCGCTGCCGCCGGTCGCTTTGTTCCGGCTCTCTTCAGCACGGTAGAAGCGCTCAAAGACGCGTCCCTGCTTATCCTTCGGGATGCCGATGCCTGTATCCGATACCGTAAGGATCATCTTGTCTGCCCCCTCCGGTGAAAGGCGTGCATATACATCCCCGCCTTCATGGTTGTATTTCACCGCATTGTCCAGAAGATTCATGATAAGCTCAGAGAGAAGTGCTGCATTGCCATAGGTATAAAGCGGGTCTGTATCCACGTGCACCTTGACATGCTTGGCATCTGCCTGTGGAGAAATGAGATCAGCTGCATACCGCACCAAGCTGTCCACAGAGACGGTCTTCCATGTGATGGTGGTCTCTGTCTCCTCGATCTTAGAAAGATGCATGATGGTATCGATCAGTGTCAGCATTCGCTGGGATTCATTCACGATGCGGCTGCCGAAGAGCCGCACTTCCTCGGGCTTCTGGTACATGCCATTGGCAATCATTTCTGCGAACCCGCTGATAGAGGTCAGCGGTGTCTTCAGCTCATGCGAAACATTGGCAGAGAATTCGCGGCGCATTTTTTCAGCCATATAAGAAGCCGTCATATCACGAAGTACGATGAGAAGACCGGATTCTCCGTCAGTCAATACGATCCGATTCATGACCATACGGAAGGGCTTATCAAAAAGGTACATGGTGTACTCCTGCTTCCCCTCGCTGTGGTAGGCTTTGCCGATGACGCGAAGCCAGTCCTCATCATGATAAAGGCTCGCTATACGGCGGAAGCGCTTGTTTTCGTTCGGATGGAAAATATCTTCGATCGTCTTATTGTAATCGATGATCTCCCGGCTGCCATTCAGAAGGATGATGCCGTCTGTGATGGTATCGACCACGATGCGGATCGTATTTCTTTCCTCTTCGATATCCTCCATATAGTTTTCGATATCATTGTGCTGCTCTTCGACCTTGCGGATGAGAGGACGCAGCTCCTTATATTCCGGCGGCAGCTCGTCCACCTTCTCCCCCTTCATGATACGCTGCACGAGGTCTCCCAAGAGATGGAAGGGTTTCAAAATGCTTTCTGTCTCCCGTTCCGCAGCAGCCAGACAGCCCACGGTGAAGACCAGGAGGAAGATGAAGATCTCCGGTAAGTAGGAGGAGTAGCCTTTGTAATTCACCATGCGTCCGCTTGACAGCCGGAGTACCGTGCCGTCATCTGCTCTGACGGCATAATAGCTCTTCGGCTTGTCAAAGGAGTCCTTATGCACTTCGTGTCCACTGCCCGTCGCAAATGCCGCCTTCACTTCGCCGCTTGCCTTGTAATCCTCCTCTTTGTGGTCACTGTCATAGATGACAGAGCCATCGGTATCGAGCCAGACGATGTGAATGGCACGTTCATTGTCTTTGAAGACCCAGTCCAGATACTCGATGCTGCTCTCTTCCTTGTCCTTGGAGACAGCACCGGAAACGACACGCGCCGTGCGCCCGAGCTCCGCACTGATCTGCTCCTGCATGCCCTGGTAATATAAGATGGCCGAGAGTATGAATGTCACGACCACGGATATGATGCCCATAAAGAGCAGACTTTTATAAATTCTTCCTCTCATGTGTTTCTCCTACGTGAGTTGTATTAGTAGAAATATAAAATAGAGCAGCATAGCCGCCTATGCATGACTCCATAGGTAATAGGTTATAAATCAGGGATTAGGGGATTAGGGATTAGGGGCCTTGAGTGACTTGTGACTGGTGACTAGTGACTGGAATGCCAGCTCATGGCATCGCCATGATTTATACTTCACGGCGCTTCCATATTTTTATGCGCCGCACCACCATTTCGCATTTCTCATTTCTAATTTCTCATTCAATCGAGGCTTTCATCCGCAATCCAAGGGCGCTCCGCCCCAAGGGCTAACCCCAAGCCTCTTCCCTATTTTCTATCCCCCAGCCTGTAGCCCACGCCGCGGACAGTGCGAATGAGAGAGCCTTCTTCCCCAAGCTTCTGACGAAGGCTCATGATGTGCATGTCGATGGTACGGCTCTCCATTTCAAAAGGAGAATCCCATACCGACTGCATGATCTGATCGCGGGACAGGACGATGCCCTTGTTCAGCAGGAGATAACAGAGCAGGTCGAATTCTTTGAGAGTCAGCTGGATTTCTTTTCCGCCTACTGTGACGACGTGCTGCTCCTGATCCACTACGATATGACCGTAAGAGAGCAGCTTCTTATTCGGCTCCGTCGCTTTTTTGGTTCGTCGAAGGACCGAACGGATCCGCGAGAGCAGCTCCATGATGCCGAAAGGCTTCGTCACATAGTCATCCGCTCCGCAGTCAAGCCCTTTTACGATATCGAACTCACTTGTTTTCGCCGTCATCATGATGATCGGGACCGTCTGCATGGCTCCGCTCCCCGGCGCTCTCATTTTCTTCAGAATGGTCAGCCCATCCTCGCCCGGAAGCATGATATCAAGGAGCAGCATATCAGGTATATTTTTCTGCAGCGCATCATACAGCGCATTGGCATCACCAAAGCCTTCGACCTTGTACCCCTGCCCTCGGAGTGCATAACTCACCAACTCGCGAATACTTTCATCATCTTCTACACAGTAAATTAAAGGCATGAGATCCTCCTGCTTGATCACCGAAAAAAGTCAAATTCACTTGCATCAATTCGAACCGATCAAAAGAACAAAAATACGAGATGAGAAATGGTGCTGCCTCGCCCAATGCTATAGCGCTGAAATAAAAAAGAAACACCCAGTCTATCTGAATCGATGCGGCGCTCTATGATTTTCACGCCGTCACCTTCATTTCCCATTCCTGATTATCCATCCTATCCAAAAGCCGGCACGCCAGAGACCTTGATCGTCTCTGACCCGCCGGTGAAGTATTCCTTATTATTTTATCATATGAAATCAACCAAAGTTACCGGAAATGTAACGAATCGTTCGTTCTTTCTGCGGATTCTCGAAAATCTGTCTGGTTTCGCCGTATTCGACCATTTCACCAAGATAGAAGAAGGCTGTCTTGTCAGCGATACGCTGTGCCTGCTGCATGTTATGGGTGACCATGATGACCGTGTAGCGTTCCTTGAGCTGTACAGCGAGTTCTTCGATGTGCGCAGTGGAGATCGGATCGAGGGCAGAGGTCGCTTCATCCATCAGCAGAACATCCGGCTCTACGGCAAGGGCTCTGGCGATGCAGAGACGCTGCTGCTGACCACCGGAGAGACCGAGGGCAGACTTATGCAGGCGGTCTTTCAGTTCGTCCCAGATGGCAGCCTGACGCAGGCTGCTTTCTACGATTTCATCCAGATCCGCTTTCTTGGTGATGCCTTTCAGTCGTGGACCATAAGCGACATTATCATAGACGCTCTTTGGGAATGGATTCGGCTGCTGGAAAACCATGCCAACATGGCGGCGAAGAACGATCGGATCGATATCTTTGTACGCATCAACACCAGCCAGAAGAATCTCCCCTTCTACGCGGCAGGACGGGATGAGATCATTCATGCGGTTCAGTGAGCGCAGGAAGGTCGATTTCCCACAGCCAGATGGTCCGATGAGCGCGGTGATCTGGTTCTTTTCAATGCGAAGATTGATGCCCTTCAGTGCCTGAAATGAGCCATAGTAAAGATCGACATTCTTGCAATCGAAACTTATATTGTTATATACAGAGATGGCTGGTGAGCCAGCAGGAGCTGGGACAGCGACTGAATTTCCATTATAGTACATTATGCATGTTCTCCTTCTGTTTTCTTAGTAATGTAGTGACTGATAAGGCGGGCTCCGATACTGAATGAGAGCACCATGAGCATCAAAACAGCAGAAGCTGCAGCTGCCGTATCAGCGGCAGATCCGCCGACGCCCTCGGTGCGGGACGCCCAGACCTGCAGGGACAACGTCTCACCCGGGCGGAATGGATTCAGCGGGCAAACAGGCGATGTGATATCCCACACCTGCCAGCTGATGTCGGTGCTCATGCCTGCGGTGTAAAGGAGTGCAGCGGCTTCGCCGAATCCTCGGCCGGCTGCAAGGATGATGCCGGTCACGATCGGTCCGATGGCCGCCGGCAGCATGACCTTCCAGATGGTCTCGAAATGGGTCGCCCCCAGTGCAAGGCTGCCTTCTTTGAAGCCATGCGGCAGCGCTTTCAGTGCATCGTAGGTTGTCGCAGTGATAAGCGGTAGAGACAGGACAGACACTGCCAAAGCGCCTGCGAAGAGGTTCCACTGGGAGCCGACCATGATGATAAAGACCAGGTAGCCAAAAAGGCCGACCACGATCGAAGGGAGAGAGGATAATGTCTCAATGGCGATGCGAAGAGCATTGATGATGCGACCTTCCGGTGCATATTCCGCCATGTAAACGCCAGCAAAAATACCGATCGGTACAGAAATCACAAGAGAGAGGAAAACAAGATAAACGGTGTTAAAAAACTGATTTCCAATACCGCTTGCTTCAAAAGAGAAGATCTCCGGACGGAAGGCTTTGATACCGCCCCAGACCACATACATCGTGAAGGCAATGAGAAGCAGGACGAAGGCACCGGACACCACATAGAAGACAGCCGTCGCGAGATTATCGGACATATGCGCCCTCTTCAGTGAGCCGCTCACATGGCGAAGGTCGTCCGCCGAAAGGGAAGAATTCGGGTTCATCAGATTTTCTCCTTTCTGGCAGCGATCAGATGAATGATCAGAATGAAAAGAAGGGAAACGATAAAGAGCAGGAGTGCCATGGACCACAGGGCTGCATTGAATTCGCCGCCGTCCATAGCACCGCCCATATCGGAGGCGATCGCAGACGTCAGGTTGTTCGTCGGGTCAAGCAGGCTCTTCGGGAATGCGCGCATCTTCCCGATGACCATGGAAACAGCGAGTGCTTCGCCAAAAGCTCTGGCCAAACCGAGCACGATAGCGGTCAGGATGCCCGACATCGCGGCGGGGAGAAGCACTTTATAAATCATCTGCCAACGGGTAGAGCCAAGACCATAGGCACCTTCGATATACTTCTGATTCACGCTGCGGATGGCATCTGCGGAGACGGAAGTGATCGTCGGATAGATCATGACGGAAAGCACGATCGCTGCCGCCAGCACCGACTGCCCGTGAGAGCGGTCAAATACCTTCTGGATGAGCGGTACCAAAACGACCAGCCCGACCCAGCCGTAAACAACAGACGGGATCCCTACGAAGATCTCTACCGCCGGACGAATGATCTTTTCCCCGATCTTGGGTGAAATCTGTGTCATGAAGATCGCCGTGGAAAGGCTAAAAGGAATGGCAATGACCAGTGCGACCGCGCAGGTCAGGATAGAGCCCCAGATGTAGATCGCCGCACCGATCTGTCCACCGCCAGCTTCGGTATCCGTCGGTTTCCAAACCGGAGAGAAGAGAAACTCACTCACAGAGTGATGAAACTGTGTAAACGAAAGCATGCCTTTCGCCAAGAGGAAGCAGCCGATGGCGATCGTCAGGACGACCAGGAATCCGCCGCAGAGAGTCGAGAGGCTTTTGCCAAAGTATTCTCTTCTGAACATATGCTGGTTCGTACCGCTGCCCTCCATATTGACTCCTTTTTCAAAAATCGGGACCATGGATCATTCTCCTTGATAGAAACGGGAAAGGCGACTGCTCAAAGCAGTCACTTTCCCCGTCTTCTGTAAGCGTTATTGCAAAATATTATGAAGTTCTAATGAATGAGGATTCAGGGTGATGGATCTTTGTGTTTTGCTTCATCCACGCCGAAGCTCAGATCTATTTCTTCATTTTGGAAGAAACGCCGTAGCCCTGTTTTTCGATCTCTACGCCATATTCATCAGAGAGAATGTAGTCGAGGAAGGCTTTGACAGCGCCGGTCGGTTCGCCCTTGGTGTACATGTGTTCATAGCCCCAGACTTTGTAAGTGCCATTGTAAGTATTTTCCAGAGTCGGTGCCACGCCGTCGATAGCAAGAGCTGCCACGTCTTTGTTATTGACAAGGTATGGAAGCGCGACATAGCCGATAGCCCCCTTGGTCTGTGCTACGCTCTGGATCAGCGTACCGCTGTCGTCAGTTTCCAGAGATTTGTTGGATGCTTCTTCCTGACCAGCGAGAGCCAGTTCCGTGAAGAGAGCGCGGGTGCCGGAGGTGGTTGGACGGGTGACGAGGACGATCGGTTCATCCGGGCCGCCTACATCTTTCCAGTTCGTGACTTTGGCTGTGAAGACATCCTGCAGCTGCTGAGAGGTCAGGCTCTTTACTTTGTCAGCGATATCTTTATTGATGATGGTCGCAACGGTCATGGTGCAGACTTTGTGATCTACGAGACCTTTGGCTTTTTCTGCCGGCAGCTTCTTTTCAGCCGGTACATCGGAGTTACCGATGTTGACAGAACCTTCAGCGACCTGCTTCAGACCGGTACCGGAACCGCCGGCATTCAGTGTCAGAGAAACTTCCGGATTCTTACTCTTGAACTTAGCAGCCGCATCCTTTACGAGCGGAAGCAGTGCGGAAGAACCGGAAGAAGTGACCTGTCCTGTGATCTTCGCGCCGGAAGCAGCACCGCTCTTTGCCGACTCACTGTTTCCGCCGCAGCCTGCTGCTGCGATCAAAGCGGTAGAAGCCAGTGCCAGTGCCATCATTTTTTTGAGTTTCATTTTGTGTCCTCCTTAGAGACATACCTTTTATTTTTGTTTTCTCTTGCGTTGATATTTGTAGTCTAAAGGATGGATGTAAAAAGGAAAGAATAAGTGCTGTACAAGTATGGTTTAGATTGTAAATAAAACGTAAATGGGGTAAAGGGTTCAGGGTTAGCTCCTTGGGCGGCTCCGTCCACTGATTATGAATGAAAGCTTTGTGCGAATTAGGAATGAGGAATTAGGAATGGTGGTGCGGCGCATAAAAATCAGAAGCGCCGCGGAGTTTTGATAGCGCTTCACGCGGCGCATCGTCATTTCGAGCGTAGCCCTCGATCTTTATTGCAGAACGGTTATCGCCTGATGTGAGGCAGCATTAGGACATCGTTTCCCCTCAGCGCATACACGCTGATTCCCGCAGTGCAGTAAAGACCCTCGGCTGCGCTCGGGATGACGATGCCGGAGACATCCCAGTCACCAGTCACTCCTAATCCCCAATCCCTAATCCCTAATCCCTAGCTACTCGTCCCTGCTTTCAAACTTCAGATGGATGGGGTCAGATGACATTTCAGGCACAAGACCGACACTCCTCACTCCTACTGAAAAGTTTTCCAAAAATCAAAAAACTGTTCAGTATAGTGAAAAGTTTTTCCATTTTTGGAAATTTGTTCACTATACTGAACAGTTTGAACATGGAGCGCAAAGTATGCACACCTAGGCTGCATCCTTTCTGCTTATTTGAAAACGACGCTATTGTTATTTTTTCTTTTTGCCGTTTCGTAAGCCTGCTGCGCTTCCGCTCTTATTCCCATGCTGCGCACCGCTTTTATTTGTTGAAAAGATTTCCTTTTATATATAAAACACAAAGCCACCAAGAAACCTTGGTGGCTTTGTGCAAAGACTATAATGCTCTAACCTGTCAGCAAACTGAAAACAAAGCAATCCGCCTGCAACAGGAATTAGAATCCTTTTTCTGCTTTACTTCGTATAAATGTAATTTCCCCCATGCGCAGCCTTCGCATCTTCGTATATTTTCTTTGCACCCTCATAGGTGCTGGAGGTACCGATCACAGTCGCTGGCGGCTTGCCAAACTCTGCCGGTGCCTGCGCTAAAGCATTATGACTGAACTCCCCATCACGACCAATCTGCTTCGCAAAGGCATGATTTTCTATCACGGAGTACTGACCCGTAGATGGATCATAGCGATACGAAAGCACAGTTTCCTTGCTGTATTTCGTATTTCCCTCCGGTGTCAGTTTAGCGGAAGACAGATCTTCTGTGGTCCAGTACAGGCCGCCTCCGTCAGGGCCGAGCTTATACGAAGCCGTGTTCCACCCGTTGTAATACGTCCACATGGTCGCACCCAGCTCGGAAGCCAGCTTCCCGATCGTGCTGTCATTCTTGTCATCCTCCGTGAGCCAACCAGACTGAATCATCCCACGCGTGTAATTCATTCCCTTTGTCATATCTTCTGAGCTATAATTCCCATTGCTTTGCACTTCACGGAGACGCTGAAAGATCTCATCCCAATTCAGGTTCACTCCCTGTTTCTTTGCCGTCTCCATAAGACTCGACGCATTTCCGAACACATTCTTGATCGAGTCTGCGACTCCTGTCTGGGAGTAGATCCCCCACCCGATACCGATAATGATGGCAAGCATCAGCGCGTATTCGACAAGATCCTGTCCTTTCTGATTTTTTCTATAAACCATAAGCATACCAATCGCCTCCTTCTTTTCGCCTATATATTATATAAGGGAAAAAGCAAACGGAGATGAGATTCAGTGTGAGCTCGTGGGGCTAACCCTGAAACCCGAAGTTTGAAAGCAGGGATTAGGGATTAGTGGCTAGGGATTAGGAGCGCCAATTGACCGGTGACTGATGACTAAATACTACCTTCGGGCATCACCACTATCAATACTTCGCGGCGCTTTCGATTTTTATGCGCCGCACCAGCACTCCTCACTCCTAACTCCTCACTCCTAACTGGCGAGCAGGGCTTTCATTCGCAAGCAAGGGGCGACACGCCCTAGGGACTAACCCTCTCCCCAAAGCAAAAACGCACCGCTTTCGCGATGCGTTTTGAAATGACTCATACAATTATTCGATGACCATGAGGAGGTCGCCGGATTCGATGCGCTGACCAGCCTTGACATGGATCTCACTCACGATACCATCCATCGGCGCGGTGATGGTGGTTTCCATCTTCATCGCTTCGGTGACGATGACGGGGTCGCCCTTCTTGACAGAGGAACCTTTTTCGACGAGGAGTTTTACCACGGAGCCGGAGAGTGTCGCACCGACTTCGCCTGCTACGTCCTTGTCCGCTTTTCTGGAGGTATTCGCAGACTCTGCCACATGAGCGTCGTGGATCTTGATCTCGCGCGGCATGCCGTTCAGCTCGAACTGAAGCTCTCTGTTTCCTTCCAGGTCTGGTTTTGTGACATTATCAAGGCGAACGAGGAGCATCTTGCCTTCATCGATGTTGATGCGGATTTCTTCACCGACTTTCATGCCGAAGAAATAGGTCGGGGTATCGAGGAGCGAGAGGTCGCCATACTTATGATAGCGGTCCATGTAGTCGGAGAAGACTTTCGGATAGATGCAGTAGGAGGAGACATCTTCTTCGCGGGTCGGGATGTGCTTCTCTTTCATTTCCATCTTGACTTCTTCAAAGTCAACATTCTCCGGCTGGCTTTCGAGGTGCGGCTTCTGTCCGCGCAGGATGATCTGCTGGAGTTTTTCCGGGAAGCCGCCATACGGGATGCCGAGCTTGCCGTCGAAGAAGTCGACAACGGACTGCGGGAAGTCGAGGGTATCTCCCTTTTCATAGATATCTTTCTCGGTCAGATGGTTCTGTACCATGAAGAGGGTCATATCGCCGACGACCTTGGAGGACGGGGTGACCTTGATGATATCGCCGAACATCATATTGACCTTCGCATACATGCGGCAGACTTCCGGCCACTGGGCTCCGAGACCGACAGCTGTTGCCTGCTGGCGCAGGTTCGAGTACTGTCCGCCAGGCATTTCATGCTGGTAAAGGGTCGTATTCGGATTCGTCATCTTGGAGTCGACACCTGCATAGTACGGACGGACACCCTGCCAGTAGCGGTCGATGGTCTCAAGCGCATCGATATCCAGCTGCGGCTGGCGCGGGTTATTCTGCAGTGCGTAGTACATGGAGGTCATGGACGGCTGGCTGGTACCGCCAGAGAGTGCGCCGGTCGCAACGTCTAAGATATCGACGCCTGCATCGACGGCTTTGGCATAGGAGTACAGGGTGCATCCGCCGCCTTCATGGCTATGGAGATGGATCGGGAGATCGACAGCATCTTTCAGCGCAGAGATCAGGGCATAGGCAGCTTCCGGCTTGAGGAGACCTGCCATATCTTTGATCGCGATGATATTCGCACCGGCATCCTGCATCTGTTTCGCAAGGTCAGTGTAGTATTTCAGGGAGTACTTCTGGCGATTCGGATCCATGATATCGCCAGTGTAACAGAAGCAGGCTTCAGCGAGCTTTTCTTTCTTGCGGACTTCATCGATGGTGACGGTCATATGGCTGAGCTGGTTCAGGCAGTCGAAGATACGGAATACATCGACACCATTGTCAGCCGCCTGATCGATGAAGTGACGGATCACATTTTCCGGATAGTTGGTATAGCCGACGGTATTCGCACCGCGGGTCAGCATCTGGAAGAGGATGTTCGGTGCGGCTTTTCTCATCTGGCGAAGGCGTTCCCACGGGCTTTCATCAAGGAAACGATAAGCCACGTCGAAGGTCGCGCCGCCCCAGTTCTCGAAGGAGAAGAGCTGCGGGACATGGACCGCCGTATAATGGATGGCATTCATGATGTCATGGGTCCTGACGCGGGTCGCGAGCAGAGACTGGTGCGCATCACGGTACGTGGTATCCATGAACATGACTTCCTTCTGGTCCATGACCCACTTGGAGAATTTCTCCGGTCCCATTTCATCGAGCAGCTGCCGGGTACCCTTCGGCGCTTCGATCTTGTCTGCATCGAGCAGCGGAAGCGGATTGAAATCCGGCTTTTCCTGATGGCCGGCGCCGGCATAGCCATTGACGGTGATGTCGCCGATGTAGGAGAGCAGCTTCGTGCCGCGGTCGGAAATCATATCCGGTTCCTGCAGGAGCCATGGGTTTCTATCGATGTAGTTGACATCGCAGAGCCCTTCCTGGAAATCACGGGTACGAAGCATATTCTGCAGGAAATAGATATTCGTCTTCACGCCGGAAATGCGGAATTCTTCCATGCAGCGGAGCATCTTGTGGATGGTGTCCTTCGGATGAAGGGCATGCGCGGTGACTTTGACGAGGAGAGAATCATAGTATGGGGTGATGACGGCGCCGGTGTAAGCCGTGCCGGCATCAAGACGGATGCCAGGTCCGCCACCGGAACGATAGGCAATGATCTTACCGGTATCCGGCATGAAATTGTTCTGCGGATCTTCCGTGGTAATACGGCACTGGATCGCAACGCCTTTGTACCAGATCTCATCCTGCTGGCCAATGGCGATCTCCGGCCCGTCAAGAGCATAGCCCTCAGCGATGAGGATCTGGCTCTTGACGATATCCACATTGGTGATCATTTCCGTGACGGTGTGTTCGACCTGGACACGCGGATTGACTTCGATGAAATAGAAGTGCTCTTCATCCTGATCGACCAGGAATTCGACCGTACCGGCATTCACATAGTGGACATTCTTCATCAGTTTGACAGCTGCATCGCAGATGTTCTTTCTGAGTGCCTTCGGAAGAGACCATGCCGGCGCCATTTCGATGACCTTCTGGTGACGGCGCTGGATGGAGCAGTCACGTTCGAAGAGATGCACCACATTGCCGTGCTCATCACCCATGACCTGTACTTCGATGTGCTTCGGGTTCATGATGCAGCGTTCGACATAGACCTCATCATCACCGAAAGCCATCTTCGCTTCGGAACGCGCACGGTTGTACGCTTCTTCCAGATCTTCCATGCGGTCGACATTTCTCATGCCGCGTCCGCCGCCGCCGTTGACAGCCTTGATCATGACCGGGAATCCGTAGGTTTCTGCGAAAGCCTTCACTTCGTCAAAGCTGTGAACCGCACCCTTGGTCCCCGGGATCATCGGGATCTGCGCTTTTTCTGCCTGAATGCGGGCATTCACCTTGTCACCGAACATGATGAGATGTTCGACCTTCGGCCCGATGAAAATGATGCCTTCTTCTTCGCAGCGCTGGGCGAGCTTCGCATTTTCAGCAAGGAAGCCGTAGCCCGGATGAATGGCATCGACGTCATGCTCCTTACAGATACGGATGATATCTTCGATGTCAAGGTATGCGTCGATCGGCTTATCCCCTTCACCGACCAGATAGGCTTCGTCCGCACGGTTTCTGTGCAGGGACAGGATATCTTCTTTCGAATAGATAGCCACGGTGCGGATGCCCATTTCACTGCAGGCTCGGAATACGCGGATCGCGATCTCGCCGCGGTTGGCTACCAGTACTTTATGGATTCGTCTCATGAGATTCTCCCTCTCAATAAAATAGAATAAACGCGATGATCGCGTCATTCTGATGCGCTTTTAGCGTTTGATAGTACTATTTTAACCAGTGAAAGGCGCAAAATCAATAGTCTGTATGAATTGGTATCAATCATGGTTTTAATAAATGATATGAATAGATGGGTAATGATATAGCATTCATTATGTATCATGCTTATCATAATCGTAGATTTATCATTTAGGGTTTAGGGGTTCAGGGTTCAGGTTGATGGGTTCAGGGTTGTGGTGGCAGCTTCGCTGCAAAATATATATTTGCGGCGAAGCCGCCACCACCATTTCTAATTTCTCATTTCTCATTCAAACGAGGTTTTCAAATGGAATCAAAGGGCGACCCGCCCCCATGGCTACCCCCGAACCCCGAACCCTGAACCCTGAACCCATTATCTTCCACAATATTTTCTGAAATCACAGAACCGGCACGCCGTCGGAAGCTCGTTCTTTTTCATTTCACAGCGACGCGCAAAATCACGCGCCAGGATCCGCCTTGCAGTCTCATCGAATTCTTCCATCCGTTTCTCCACGCGTTCTTTGCTCATAGGAAAAACAACGCATGGATCCTTACCATCACTGGTGAAGTACAGGACGAGCCTTTCCACGGAGCGACCGAGTTTCGTTTCGACGAGGTAGGCATATACCTCGAGCTGGCTCAGGTATTTCTCCATAAGGGGACTGTCCATCGGCGGTTTCTTTCCTGTCTTGAAGTCTATGACCCGTACCTGATCCCCATTTCCCGAGAGAAGATCGATGGTGCCGTTCAGAATGTAGTCATCTTTGACCAGCTCAAGAGGGCATTCGGCAGCAAGCGCATCCTCCCAGTTCCCTTTACGGAAATCCACATATCCACGAATCTCTGAAAAGGCCTGCTTCAGTTTTGCCTCAGGGAGCCAGCTATTTTCTTTATCAGAGAGGGAAATGTAATTCGCCATCATCCAGCCGTAGATCACAGAGGGCGTCACGCGATCGGCCTCTCCGCGAAGGACCGCGCGGTGGATGTCCTCGATCGTCTCATGAACAAGCTCGCCGTACATGGCATGGCTCCCCTGCGTGCCTGCGAAACGGTAGACGCGATGCCAGAGATACTTCATCGGACATTCTTCATAAAGGGCGATCTGCGACGTGAAGGCAAAACGCGGCTTACATACATTCCGCCCCACAGGGCGGCATTGAAGATGCTGGTAGTCTGCGGCCTGCGCATCGTACTCAGGAAGCTCATCCATGAGCGGACGGAAAGCCCCAGAGATCTCATTTTTCCCCAGTGGGGACACAAGAACGAGGAGTGTCTCTGCACGCGAAAAAGCCGTGTAGTATTTCCGCCAGAAGTCGAAGTCCTTCGTATCGTTCATCGGCTCGCAGGGCTTTCTTCCTGCGGCCATCTCCACCACACGGTTGATCAGGTCACTTTCTGCCTGCCAGCGAGGATAGTCCTCGAGCGACGGCACGATCACGACCGGATACTCCAGCCCCTTCGACTGGTGGATGTTCAGAAAAGACACCGAACCGGAAGGCGCATAGCGCTCCTCATCTTCGTACTCATTGACGCCATTCTCAAACCAAAGCCGAAGATAACGGGAGAAGAAGAGCTGCACATCCGCTATCGTTTCCTCGCCATGCCCATGATTTTCCGGCAGGAAGAATCCGAAGCGCTGGATGAGGCGCGTAATGGCTGAGAGATTTCTTGCCGCATTCGACTCGCCTTGCACCGCGTCATCCAAGAGCCCTGAAAAAGGCTCGAATGCAAATATTTGATAAACCAGGTGCAGGAAGGAGAAAGGAAGCTTCTTTTCATAAGAAATGAAGCTTTTCGTCCGGTCGATCCAGTCTTTCAGTGCCTTATGCTCCGGCCGCGAAAGCATCATATTCGCGACGCCCATGCAGGCCATGTACAGCTCGAGGATCCCCTTCGTCTCCTGCATCTCCGTCTCCTTTTCCATCGCATCTGTGAACTCAGGAAACAGCAGGAGAAGCGCGCCGATCAGCCACTTCACTTCTTTTCGTTCGAAGAACCTGCCCGCCCGCGGTGCATAAGATGAGATGCCCCTTCGCGAAAGCTGGCTCTGCAGCACGAGGGAATTCGGACTCTTCACAGAAGAGCAGAGCACCGCCACCTGATTGTAGTCGGAGATCTGCCCCCGCTTCTTTAGTCCTTCGATGAAATCAGCGACCCTCGTATAACACTCTGTCCGGCTTCTTCCCGTGATGCGAAGGACCGGCGTCCCCTCCTCCGCAGAAGCAGCCTTGATCTCCCCTTTCAGATAGCGATAGAAGCGCCCATCAGGCCCCCGCCACTTCTTCTGCCGTTTCATCCATGCGATGCAGAAGCCGACAATTCCCGGATGCGAACGATAATTCGTATCCAGCTTGCATGTATGGCATGTCTCATAGATCTTCGAAAATCCCAGAATATTTCCGATGGACGCCCCGCGGAAGCGATAAATGCTCTGGTCATCATCCCCCACCACGAAGATCTGCTGCGAAGAGCCTCCCAAAAGACGGATGAGCTGCTCCTGGATGAAATTCGTATCCTGATACTCATCGATCATGATGTACCGGATCCGTTTCTGCAGCCGGTCAAGGATCTCCGGATAGGAAGAAAGAAGCGCATATGTCTCCTTCTGCAGGCGGGAGAAATCAATGAAATGCCTTTCCTCTTCGAGGCGCGTGTACTTCATCATCATCCGTGCGAGCACTTCTATGCGCCCGCCCAGTTGATTCCCGCATGTCCGCCGCATCTCTTCCGGCAAGAGCAGCTCCTCGGAGAGACCATTCACATAGCGGCAGATCGTCTGGCACTGATGCCATGGAGAAATACCTATCAGCTCCCCTTGCTTCAGATAGGAGTCCTGTATCACACGGCGAAAATTCGGGATCGCCGCAAATTCCTGCAGATGCTCGTACACCAGATACTGCTGCTCAAACTGGTCCACCGACAGATAATTCTTCGGAAGATGGGTATACTCCTGAAACTCTTTCAGGATCTTTCGGCAAATGTGATGGAAGGTACCGATGTACATCTCATGCAGATTCACCTCAATGCCCGCCTTCGACAGCACATCCGTGAGACGCGTCGTCAGCTCCTTCGATGCCTTCAGTGTGTACGTGACCAGCATGATCTCTTCCGGCTTCACCCTCTTCTCGCGGATAAGGTAAAGCACGCGCTGAATGATGGTATAGGTCTTTCCCGTCCCCGGTCCCGCGATCAAAAGCGTGGGACCTTCGGAGAGGATGGCAGCTTTTTGTGAATCATTCATAGAGAGGACTCCTTTTGGAAATAGTGACTGGGGACTAGGGACTAGGGGCAGCAGGTATAATGGGTTTTAAGGGTTCAAGGGGTTCAAGGGGTTCAAGGGGTTCTAAGGGTTCTAACGGTGGTACGGTGCATCATCATCTGGAAGCGCTGCGAAGTTTTAGAATATACGTTATTCGCAAAAGATGAGAAACCTGTGAACCTTTGGAACCCGCTTAACCTATGAGGATTCGTATAAAGGATAGATTGTTTTTTCTGCTTTCTAACTTAAAGGGTTCTAAGGGGATAGTGCGGTGCATTGAACCTCTTGAACCCATCTCCCTTGTCACCCTTCACTTTCACTACGTCCCACCACCGTGAGGATTCCCAGCACGGGCAGGCAGAGGACATAGGCGAAGGAATAGCGGAAAACGGAGGAGGCCGGCGTGGAGAGGAGGAGAGTGGCTGTATTCACTAGAAGCGGCAAAAGCGCCCAGAGATATTCCTTTTTCCCCTGTCTGATCCAGACGAGCCCCAGAAAGAGCGCGATCCAGAGCGAAAGCCCCGCCCCGATGAAATGGCTTCCCTCATAGGAGACATTCGCCAGCCCGGCCTTGAGCCGAAGCGGCAAAGGGAAATCCCCCGTCGCCATGCGGTCGTTATCCGCCGGTTTCATATCCTTTGTATTCTCATCCGAAAGCGCCCAGCCGAAGCGCGACTGCACGCCATACTCGAAGGGATCCAGATTCCACAGGGCATATGTCTCCGTCAGCCAGCCTTCGACATAAATCCGCGGATTTCTCAAACCGGTATCCACCCATGCCGACAGGAATTCTTTTTTCTGCCCATTCAGCCAGTTTCTATGGAAATGGTCATGCCACTTTACAAAGTCCACGGTATAGGGGGAGTATTCTTTCTTCCACTCTTCTTCGGTGAGAAGATTTTCCATCAGCGTTTTCGTTTCCTCGCTTCGCTCACCGCCAAGCACCATCGTCCGCCCCAGCTGCTGGAGCGGGATCGCCATAGACTCCTGAAAGAGCGGCTCCCAGTGATGGGTGCGCTGGATGACCTGGGCGGGGACGATGGAGATCAACGCAAAAATCACAAAAAAGAGGAGGATCTCCTTCCGCTTCTCCAGAAAAAAGAGAGCAAGGGATACCGACAGCGCGACAAGGAGGCCATTGCTGCGAAGCAGCATCGCAAGAAGCGCCGCAGCAAGGATCCAAAGAGACGCCCTCCCCCAGGGCTCCCCTTCCGCGCGCCGAAGGAAGAGCCATACGAAAAAGAGCAGCCCCAGCGAGAAAAGGCCATCCCGCACTGCCGCGATACTATAATTTCCCACCATCGGAAAAAAGAGAAAGTACCCGTACAGCCCCCATCCGGCAAGATCATGCACACGTCCCTTCACCCAGAAGGCAAAGGCGGTAAGCCCATAGGAGATCAAAAGAAGCTGCAGCAGAGAAAAGAAGAAGATGACCGGCTCCCGGCTCCCCAGCACCTCCTTTCCCCAGCTCGCGCCATAGCCGTATATCACCGAATACAGCCAGGGAAACTGCACGCTTGCATAGAGCGGATTCTCTATCATGAAGACCGTGTCATTCATTCCCGGCGCCGGATAAAACGAGAGAAGGAAGGGCAGCTGCCAAAGCGCCATCAGAAGAAATGCAGGAAGACACCATGTCCGATCTGCTGCCGTTCTCCTCGAACAAGAAAATCTGAAAAGCCGATCGACCAGTTTGGGCAGTAAAAGAGAAAAGAACGCCGTCCCCAAAAGAAGAATTGCCACATCCCCAAAGTCCAAGAGCGCACGCCCTGCCTCTTTGAGCTCACCTGCCCGATCCAGACAGTCTATCTTCACCGTGTACCAGAGCGCAGCCGCCAAGAAGAAAGAAAAGCATATATATAGGTAAGAAAAGCGTGTCCGAAACAGTTTCATAAAAAGCTCCTAGATCTTAAAGGTCGTCGGGTTCCGTGTTCGCTCCGCGGAACATCTCCCCATGCATCAAGAAAGAAAGTTTTGCTCGAATGAGGAATGAGTGTCTAGGGATTAGGGGTTAGAAGTCACCAGTCAGTAGTGACTGGTGACTAGTGACTGGTGACTGGTGACTGGAATGTCAGCTCATGGCATCGCCACTATTTATACTCTGCGGCGCTTCTATATTCTTATGCGCCGCACCATCATTTCGCATTTCTCATTTCTAATTTCTCATTCAAGCGAGGTTTTCAAATGTAATCAAAGGAACGGCACGCCCCAAGGGCTAACCCTGAACCCGCAGCCATTCCTCTTTTCCCTCATTATATCACGCGACCTTTCCACCTATGCTACAATATGGCTAATCTCATGATTTCTTATACAGAAAGGAGACCCTTTATGTATAGAGAAGAACGAGTCAGAACCGCCCTTGCCGGCAAAGAAGTCGACCGCGTACCGGTCGCTGCCTGGATGCACCTCTCCGCATTCGACCAGGACCCGATCTCCTTCGCCGAGGCAGAAGTCGATCTCACAGAAAAATATGACTTCGACTATATCAAGATGATGACGAAGCTATATATAAAAATCCATATGAACTCTGATTCTGCGATTGAATCAGAGTTTCCTTAACACATGACGTTTTTCACCGCTCAGGATGACGAAATGTGCTCTACCACCCCCGCTGAACCCTGAATCCTGAACCTCACCTAAAAACCGCTGTCCGAAACCAATCGGACAGCGGTTTTTTCTATTCGTGATTCAATTTCCCTTTCAGGTCATGGTCAGTCATCGCGCAGACGCAGGAATCAGACCAGACATTCTCTGCTGTCTCGATCATGTCGATGATCGTATAGATCGGAAGGATGAGCCCCATGATGCCGATCGGCGCGCCGATACCGCTCATGAGGGAAAGCGTCAGGAAGTAGCATCCCATCGGTACACCTGCATTGCCGACAGCTGCGAGCACGGCGACGATGAGCCATGTGAGCATGGTCGTCATCGAAAGCTCGATCCCCGCATTCTGCATGACGAAGAGCGAAGTGATCAGTATGAAGGCTGCGCATCCGTTCATGTTGATGGTCGTGCAGATCGGAAGTACAAAGCGGGAAACAGCTGGATCCGCCTTTAGATTCTTCTCCGCCGAGGCCAGCGTCACCGGCAGTGTGCCCGCAGAGCTCTTGGTGAAGAGAGCGACTGCAATGGCAGGAGACATTTTCTTGAAAACATCGATCGGATTCAGTCCACGAGCCAGAAGGAAGAGCGGCAGGACAAGGAAGAACTGGATACCGTTACTTGCCATGATGACGAGCGTGTATTTCCCGAGCGCCCCTACGATGACCCCTGCTTCGATCTGGGCGGAGAGCTGCCCTGCAAAAGCCAGAATGCCGACAGGAAGAATGGCGAGAAGCGCTTTGATCAGCGTAAAGAGAAGCTCCTGAAAACCAAGGATGCCCTTCAGGAGGACTTCGCGATTCTCCGTCTTCGGCATGAAGGCAAGCCCGAGACCGAAGGAGGCTGCGATCAGCATGACAGCAAGTACATTGCCGGACAGGAATGGCTGCAGAATGTTATTCGGGATGACATTCAAGATGTGGTCATAGTATGTGACCGTTCCCAGCTTCTGCGGCACGCTCGAAGCCCCTGCACTCGCCAGATCCGTCGGCAGATTCCCCGGTGTCACCCAGAGATACATCGCAAGCCCGATACCTGCCGCAAAGACGGTAGTGAGAAGCGTGTAGACGACCGCGTGTGCAAAAATGCGACCGGTTTCCTTCTTGCCGCCGAGTGCAGCCAGTGTCGTGATGACAGCGAGCGCGATCGTCGGTACCGCGATGAACTGGAACAAACGGGTGAATACCGTCGCGATAAAATTAAAGAGCTCATTCAAAGGCTTGATCCCGAGCCAGCCCAGAGCGGCGCCCACGACCAATGCCAGGATCCAGAGAATAAACTGCCGTCCCTGCTTTTTTGTCTGGTGCTCTTTCAGCACGCTCTGTGCTAAGTTTTTGACATCCTCATTTTTATTCATATCATTTCCTCCTATCATTTCCTACTATGGCGATCAATAAAAAAGAGTTCAGCAGCAGATTCTATGGATGCAGCAAGGCTCGCGAAACATTGCCGCATCGGGCAAGATCTTCATTTCAAACAATAAAAAAGCCCCTCCTCCCCCATGGGACGAAAGACTCGTGATTCTCACCCAATTTCACCGTTGCGTCACCGCATCGGCCTCTTTAAGTCCAAACAGACTCTGATCCTGTAACGGGAATCCCCGGGAGAGCCTACTTCTTTTCGGTCTCCTGGCTCTGAAACGCACTTCAGCAAAGTTTCTCTGCCCGCTTGCACTGTCCGGACTCGCTAAGAGAAGAAATCCCTGCGTACTCTTTTTCTTCATCGCTTATTGGACATACTATAGCATAGATAAAGGAATGTGTCAAACCTCTGTAAGAAAAATAAGAGAATACAGTGCCCCAGTCTCTATGGCCCCTCGTCAGATGCTCTCTTTTTTCGATCTGCCATTTTATACTCTTCCCAACTTTCCTCCGCTTGTGGTAAGATATGAAAAATAATTTCTTTATTTTTTAGAAAGGAGACGTTCCCTCATGGGTATGCTCAAAGAATTCAAAGACTTTGCCCTCCGCGGCAATGTAGTAGACATGGCAGTCGGTGTAGTCATCGGCGCTGCATTCGGAAAGATCGTTTCTTCTCTGGTCAGCCATGTCATCATGCCTCCTCTGGGCTACCTTCTGGGTGGTATCGATTTCTCCAACCTTTTCATCCCTCTGAGCGATACCCCGGTCTCCACGCTTGCCGAAGCAAAAGAGCTCGGCGTCCCGGTCATCGCATACGGAGAATTCCTGAATTCAGTCATTGATTTCCTGATCATTGCTTTCATCATTTTTATCGCCATCAAGCAGATCAACCGCTTCTTCCCGAAAGCTCCGCCAAAGGAAATCAGAAAGTGCCCCTACTGCAAAGAAGCGATCGCAGATGATGCGACCCGCTGCCCGCACTGCACGGCACAGCTCTGAGACGCCTCTTTCGACAGCAAAGGCGGTGTGACAAAAACCTGTATGTTTTGTCACACCGCCTTTTTACATTCGCTTTCCCCATGAGACGCCTAAAGCCTCCCCGAAGGGAGGCTTTTTAGAGGTGTTTGGAGTTGTTGAGAAAGATTTGTAACAATGAGTGGAATCATCACGGCCAATGGTGATTTCCTTTTGTTTACGATTCTATATTACCTCACATCGTCTTTATTGTCAAGTATTGTTTATTATTTTCAGAAACAATACTTGACAATTATCCTTCATAAACTTCAAATTCATCCTTCCCGGCGCCACAGACCGGGCATACATAGTCTGCCGGCAGATCTTCAAACTTGGTTCCCGGGGCGATGCCATTGTCCGGATCACCTTTGGCTTCATCGTAAATCCATCCGCATACAGTGCATACATACTTTTTCATAGTCGTTCCCTCCTTTGGGAAAACTCACAGGGGAGCCGCATGTCGGCTTCCCTGTAGGAAGGAAATGCCGGTGCGACCGCAGCTTGTGATTTTGCAAGAGTGAAATCCTAGGGAAACGCTGATTCAATCGCAGAGTCAGATTCTACAAGAATTTTTATACATAGCTTCGTCATACCCTTCCTTAAATAGCTCGCTATTCGCGTCAGGTTATTCCTCGCTATGCATAAAAATTCAAGAGTAAAATCTGACAACGATTTAATCAGTGTTTCCCAAGAAAGATCCCTCGGTTGCGCTCGGGATGACGATACGGGAAAAGGATAGCCCAAAAAGTTTGAAAGCAGGGACTAGGGATGAGGGACTAGGGGACTCTCGTATCGTCATTTCGAGCAAAGCGAGAAATCTTTTGCCATTTGTGGTCAGGCGGACGATGTCAGGAAATCTAAAATGGGAAGCCTGCTGTCCGTAGGAAGGGAGCCGCGTCAGCAGCGATCAGGGATTCACGCTTTCCCCACCTGTGCCGCGCACCTTTCTGCTTTTCTCATCTGACTTTCATACCGCCGGTGCCCTATCCGCCCCTTCGGGGCACTTCCCCGCATGGGTAATGCTATTAAGTTAAGGAAATCGTTAGCTACGTAACATCTTGCTTCCCCCTTCGGGGGAAGTGCCGAAGGCAATAGGGGCGTGCTAGCGGTATAGCGTACTATGTTGAATAGTCCGATGCTATCGATATCCCAACACTTTCATTCAATACCGCTACGTAGCCCCCTCAGCCCTTCGGGCAGCTCCTCCGATGGGGAGCCAAGAACGTTCTGCCGCTTAACTTAATAGCATTACCCGCAGGGGCAGATAGGGTGACTATGGCATGAAAGACAGTTGGGATAAGGTTTCCCGGTCACTCCTATGAGAGCTGCAAGTCCCCCGCGGCAGATTGAACGCGAAAATGAGATGATCGTTATTTCACATCGCCTTTTCCGTTTCTATTTAATGAAAGGTTGCTCCATAATTCATGCTCCCTGTATTTTCTGAATGTATGAACTTCTATCGTCATTTCGACCGACGGGATTTTCGCTAGGGAAACACTGATTAAATCGTTGTCAGATTTTACTCTTGAATTTTTATACATGACGAGGAATAGCCTAACGCGAATAGCGAGCTATTTAAGGAAGGCTATGACGAAGTCATGTATAAAAATTCTTGTGGAATCTGACTCTGCGATTGAATCAGCGTTTCCCTAAATCCCCCTAAAAGTCTTGAACCTTTGAGACCATTCAGCACAAATCCCATCAATCAAAATGACGGTTACGACTAGCGACACATTTGAAGGCCCCGAGAACCTTGCGTGACCTGAGCAATAAAAAAAGACCCATCACAGGGCAATGCTGTTAAGTTAAGCGGAAGAACGTTCTTGGCTCCCCATCGGGGGAGCTGCCCGAAGGGCTGAGGGGGCTACGTAGCGGTATTGCATGAAAGTGTTGGAATATCGATAGCATCGG
>CAVBQN010000017.1:0-26762 GCA_963597545.1 Fusicatenibacter saccharivorans | reverse complement strand
CCGGCTCTTGACTTAAGCGTGTGTTATTGTATCAGTTTGATGCGGCTGTGTCAAGAGTTTTTTCATGGAGCGTTTTCAAAAAGGGAAGAGGGTTCAGGGTTCAGGGTTCAGGGTTCAGGGTTATGGGTTCAGGGTTATGGGTTCAGGGTTATGGGTTCAGGGTTATGGTGGCAGCTTCGCTGCAATATATATGGGGCGATGCCCGAAGGTAAGTGGATAGCAGGTTTCCCGTTTGGAATTTCCAATCATTGACCGCTAAGCCGCGAATGACAAAGATTTCTCGCTTCGCTCGAAATGACGATACGAAGTAGCGCTTTGCACAATTGTCATACTGACCGCTGCGTAGAAGGGTGCCTCTTCGAGGCACCTCTATCCTGCGCCTTTGGCGCGCCCCTTCTCCAAGGGGCTACTCGTATCATATCCAATACCGTACTTTCATTTCTCAGCCCGCTCGTTACCTCGCATACGAGCGCGACAAAGATCTCTCGGCTTCGCTTCCAATGACGATACGGAGTAGCACTTTGCACAGTTGTCATACTGACCGCTGCAAGGGGCTGCTCATATGGCATGCAATACCGAGATCACCGCTCATTTCAAAACTCGCAACGCCTCTATTCTATGATGCGCCGCATCAAAACCTTGAACCCATCAACCTGAACCCTTATGCATTTACTGCAAGCCACGCGATGAGTGAAAAATGAATCACCATAAAAAGCGGAACGAGAAGACGGAATTTCTTATGCCGGGTCTTATGATGAAATAGATGCATGCCAAGGAAAGCCCCCAGAGATCCTCCAAGGGCAGTCCATGTGAGGAGTGTGACTTCCCGGATGCGCCAGGCGCCATGGATGGCTTTCCACTTGTCGATGCCGTAGAGAATGCATGTGATGGCATTGAGGACGAGGAAGAGGGCAAGGATGCTCATACTGGACATGATGACGCCCTCAGAGGTATTTCTCTGCGAAAGCAGCCAGACGAGCGTGAGGTCCTGCGAGAGGGATCTTTTGGTATTCTGCCGCGCTGAACCACTGGTATTCACCCGCCGGAACGATGATGTCTCCCATTTCATAAGCGATCATGTGCCAGATGCGGTGGGTAAAAACATGTGTGTAGCGCCAAAGGTCCTGCTCTGCTTTGCCTTGCAGCTCTTTTTCGAGGAGCTTTCTGCTTTCTTCGATCGTGTCCGCGAGTGTCATAGGAAATTCCCACATGGAGGCGAGCATGCCTGTCCGTGGACGCTTGTGCAGGAGTACTTTGCCGTCCCTGATGCAGATGGCGCAGGCGGCGCATAATTCCTGCTGCGGTTTCTTCTTCGTGCGGTGCGGCAGCTCTTCGACTCTTCCCTGATGAAAGGCTTCGCAGAAGGCTGAGAGCGGGCAAGTATCGCATCTGGGATGCTTGGGAATACAGACATTCGCGCCGAGATCCATCAAGGCTTCGTTGAAATCTCCTGCCCGATCCGGCAGTGTCTCGCAAACGAGCTGTGTGATCCTTTTCCTTCCTGCTGTTTTTAAAATATCATCCTCGATACCATAGAGTCTGGCGTAGACGCGAAGGACATTCCCGTCGATGGCAGCTTCTTTTTTTCCAAAAGCCATGGAGAGTATGGCACCGGCGGTGTAGTCGCCGATCCCAGGAAGGGCTCTGATCTCTTCTTTTTCTTGCGGCATGGCGCTTCCGTAGCTTTCTTTCATGCGCAGAGCCGCTTTGTGCAGATTTCTGGCACGGCTATAGTAGCCGAGGCCCTGCCACTGGTGAAGTACATCTGCCTCGTCCGCCTCTGCCAGGGCTTCGATGGTAGGAAATCTCTCCATCCAGCTCGTGAAATAGGGCTTTACGGCTTCTGTCCGCGTCTGCTGGAGCATGATCTCGGACACCCAGACATGATAGGGGTCTCTGGGCTTTGTCTCCCGCCAGGGAAGCTCTCGTTTGTTTTGATCAAACCAGGCCAACAGGATACCCGGCCATTCGGTATATGTCAATGTTTTCTCCTTCCTGATCCATTCCTCGCGTCGCATCGTATAAAAACAGCGCAGAAATCATCATTTCTGCGCACTGTTTATTTCATTTCTTCAAATTCGTAATCATAAACGGTATCCCCGTCCTCCGCAAAGTAGACAGTCCCGCGGATCCTCTTGCCGGAGAGGATCATCGGCAGCCAGATGCGGTCGGCCATCCACATGTCTTCGTAGGGAAAATCTTTCGGATGAAACCATCTCGGCTCCATTTCATCCGAAAGGTGCGGCGTCCCGCTCCAGTCCTGCGCGAGGTAGATGATCCCGGCGTGCGACCAGGTGGTATCGGATGGCTGGTGGAAATAGAGATCCCCCACCATCGTAAGTCGTTCCGGTCTGGCCGTGAGGCCGCACTCTTCAAAGAGCTCGCGGGCGGCGCACTCTCGCATGGTCTCGCCGGCTTCTATTTTGCCGCCGAAGCCATTCCATTTGCCGTAACCCATGCCGCGGCGTTTCCGCCCCAGAAGGATGCGGCCGTCAGAGGCGACGGGAAAAACCAATGATGTGTCTCGCATAAGATGACCTCGTAAAAAATAGGGTTCAGGGATTGGCTTGAATGAGAAATTAGAAATGAGAAATGGTGGTGCGGCTTCGCCGCGATTATATATGGGGCGATGCCCGAAGGTTTCCTGGGAAACAGGTTTCCCGTTTGAGCGTTTCTGCCATGATTCTTTTGACCGCGAATGACAAAGATTTCTCGCTTCGCTCGAAATGACAATACAAGAAAGTCTGAGACCTCCTGGTCTCTTAGTCTCTCGAGGCTCCTAATCCCTAATCCCTAGTTACTAGCCACTAGCCCACCAGCTATTTCTTCACCGGATCATAGGTTTCGAAGTACAGCTCACGGAAGAGACGCTTGCCTGTCTCGGTCTTGTATAAGCGGTGATAGAGGGCTTTATTCTGCTCATCGGAGGCACCGTCTTCGAATTGGTTCACCAGCATGTCAGCCTCAGCCAGGATCTGGGCATCGGGGCCATCAATGGAGCCATAGGAGTGGTGATGGGCAATGAGCCAGAGGATGCGGTCGATTTCTGCCTGCGTGAAGTGCAGACGCTTCAGCATCGGAAGTGCCTCTTTCGGGCCGAGCTCTTGCTGGATCATGCCGTCATTTCGTCCATACTTGATCTCTCCCTGATGGATGCCAATGTCATGGACATATGCCGCAGCTTCAAGAATGAACTGGGTCTCTGCATCCAATCCTTCTTCCAGGCCGATCTGCTTGGCAAAGGCATGGACTTTCAGAAAGTGGTGAATCCGTTTCGCATCGCCACGATCATAATGGATCATGGCTTCGCAGAGTGTCATGAGTTTATCCATAGTGTATGGTTCTCCTTTTTAGGTAAAAATATGCAGCCGGTGAACGGGCCCTACCGGTGAAGAAGAGAGAAAAAGCGCCTTCTCCCATCGGTCTTATACGGAGGCGCGGAAAGGCGCTTCTCCGCGCCGCTCTATCCTGCACTTTCTTTGAGAGGATGCCCTGCTCTCTGATCCCTGGCCACCGGTCTCTTATTTCTACAAAAAAACTGCGAATCGAAAAGAAGCTCCTCCGATCCGCAGTTTTCTATTTCAGTTATTTTGCGAGTTTAGCTGTGACATCTTTGGTAATATCTACACCGCCGTCAACGACTGCACCCTGTTCCAAAACGATATCGAGGCCTTTTTCCTTGCGAACCTGCTGGATGGCTTTTCTGACATCATTGAAGATCGGCTGCATGGTGGAGCTTTCTTTCTGGTTCATTTCTTTCTGGATCTCAGTCATGATCTGCTGTTTTTCCTGATCAGACTTGCCCTGACTGCGCTTTTCGAAGTTTTCCTGTGCTTTCTGGACAGCCTGTCTCATGTCGAGCTGTGCTTTCTGCATCTTCGGATGGGACTGCAGAGCTGCATTGGTGTCTACATAACCGATGCCAGCAGCGGAAGTGGAAAAGAAAGCGCCAAATGCGATCATACCAGCAGCGACAGCTGCTACTGTTTTGTTCATTTTCATAGTTTGTCCTCCTAACAACACTCCCCAATAGAGAGCCTCGAGTATGTCTTAATTTTAAGCTAATGGTAGCCCTGTGTCAATGGGGGAAATGCAGTGAATGTGTGGCAGGGAATCCGGCGTATCCAGTAAACGGTGACTGATGATCAGCCGCTATGGATCAGGAGCATTCCGTGACTTGTGACGGAAGGAAACATCGTATGGAAAGGTCGCTTGGCGGAAAGTCAGGACTTCTCCCAAGGATCCCCCGGTAAAGCCTTTGCACCGGTGAGACCTCTTTTCTGACCTGTCCATACGCCCTCCATACAGCCCAGCCCAATAAAAAGCTCGCATGGATCATATCCACGCGAGCTTTTATTTATTTCTTCGTCTCCAGATGCAGAAGGCCTTTGTCTGCGATATCATGACGATACTGCATACCGCGCCAGGAGATACGGCTGACGCCTTCATAGGCTTTCGCCTTCGCTTCGGCGAGGGTATCCGCAAGAGCGACGACGTTCAGCACGCGGCCGCCATTGACGACGTACTCGCCGTTCTTCTTGACGGTACCTGCATGGAACACAAGGCAGCCTGCTTTTTTTGCGTCTTCAATGCCGGAGATGACTTCGCCGGAGGAATGAGAAGCCGGGTATCCTTCGGAGGCGAGCACGACATCGACGGCGCAGGCTTTCTTCCAGACGACAGCTTCGTCGGAGAGCGTACCATGGACGCAGTCGAGCATGACGCGAGCGAGATCGCCGTCAAAGAGCGGGAGGACAGCTTCTGTTTCCGGATCCCCGAAGCGGCAGTTGAATTCTACCACCTTCGGCCCTTCGCTGGTGATCATGAGACCGGCATAGAGGCAGCCTTTGAAGGGGTAGCCCTCCTTCTTCATGGCCGCTACGATCGGACGGAGGATGCGGACATTGACTTCTTCGCACATCTCTTTGGTCATGACAGGTGCAGGAGCATAGGCACCCATGCCGCCTGTATTCGGTCCTTTATCGAAGTCAAAGATACGCTTGTGATCCTGCGCGGAAATCATAGGAACGACGTTCGTCCCGTCGCAGAAGCAGAGCATGCTGGCTTCTTCGCCTTCCATGAATTCTTCGATGACGACCGATCTGCCGGCGCCGCTGAAGGTATGCCCTTCGAGCATATCCTTCACGGTGTCGATGGCTTCTTCTTCGCTCTGTGCGATGATGACGCCCTTGCCGGAGGCCAGACCGTCAGCCTTGATGACGATCGGATAGGTATCATTGGCTTTGAGGTAAGCGATGGCTTTTTCTTCATCATCGAATGTCTCATATGCAGCTGTCGGGATGCCATATTTCTTCATGAGAGCTTTGGCGAATCCTTTGGAGCCTTCGATGCGGGCCGCCGCCTTGGACGGACCAAAGAAGGCCATGCCTCTCTTTTCAAATTCATCCGCAAGGCCCTCGGTCAGGACGGTCTCCGGACCGGCGACGGTGAGGTCGACCTGCATGAGGCGGGCGAAGTCAATGATATCCTCATTTCCTTTGATAGGAATGAGTGATGCGACATCGCTCATTCCATCATTGCCCGGGACGACATAGACGTCAGTCACCGACGGACTCTGCGATAATTTCCAGAGCAGCGCGTGTTCTCTGCCGCCGCTCCCAATCACTAAAACTTTCATACGATCTTCCTCTCTCAGCTATGGCGGAAATGACGATGTCCGGTGAATACCATCGCAATGCCATATTTATTTGCCATGTCAATGGACTCCTGATCTCTGATGGATCCGCCCGGCTGGATGACAGCCGTGATGCCTGCCTTTCCTGCGGCTTCAATGGTGTCGCCGAAGGGGAAGAATGCATCGGAGCTCATGACGGAGCCCTTCGCTTTTTCGCCTGCTTCTGCAATCGCGATGTCAGCAGAGCCGACGCGGTTCATCTGGCCGGCACCGACGCCCAGGGTGGTGTCCTGATTTGTGAGGACGATTGCATTCGACTTCACGTGCTTGACGATGACCCAGGCAAATTCCAGTGCTTTCCATTCTTCTTCCGTCGGCGCTCTGTCAGTGACGACCTTGCATTCCGCGCGGGTCTCTGTGCTGTTGTCCGGTGTCTGGATCAGGAGGCCGCCGGATACCTTGTGCAGCTGCAGCTCTTCATGCATAAGGGACGGTACTTCGATCAGGCGGATATTCTTCTTCGTTTCCAGCACTTCCAAGGCTTCCTTGGAGAATTTCGGCGCCATGACGACTTCGAAGAAAATCGGTTTCATTTCTTCTGCCGTTGCCTTGTCGCATTCGCGATTCATCGCGACGATACCGCCGAAAGCAGACTTGCTGTCAGCCGCGAAGGCTTTCTTGAATGCATCGAGTGCATTCTCGCCGAGTGCGCAGCCACATGGGTTTGTGTGCTTGATGATGGCGCAGGCCGGCTGGTCTTTCCATTCGCTGGCCAGGTCCCAGGCCGCTTCCATATCGACGATGTTGTTGTAAGAGAGTTCTTTGCCGTGAAGCTGTTTCGCATCCGCGATGCCGCCCTTCACTTCCGGATCTTTGTAGAAAGCGGCTTTCTGGTGCGGGTTTTCGCCGTAACGCAAGTCCTGTACTTTCACATACGCTTTGCTGTAGATGTCCGGCAGGGTATCTTTGCTGCCATTGACTTCCTTCGTCATATAGTCAGCGATCGCGCAGTCATAGAGTCCGGTATGCAGGAAGGCTTTTCTGGAGAGATCCAGACGGAATTCTTCGGTGAGCGTATCTGATTTGATGCGTTCCAGAATGTCGCTGTACTGGGACGGATCGACAACGATGGTGACGTATTTGTAATTCTTTGCTGCCGCGCGAACCATGGATGGGCCGCCGATATCGATATTCTCGATCGCTTCAGCGCGGGTCACATCCGGCTTGGCGATGGTTTCACGGAAGGGGTACAGGTTGACAGCGACAAGATCGATGCCGGTGATCCCATGCTCCTTCATAGCTTTTACATGGTCCGGGTTATCACGGATGGCAAGGATGCCGCCATGGATCATAGGATGCAGTGTCTTCACGCGTCCGTCCATCATTTCCGGGAAACCGGTCACTTCAGAAACGGACTTGACCGGAATTCCGGCATCCGCGATGGCTTTCATCGTGCCGCCGGTGGAAATGATCTCCACGCCCAGTTCATGAAGGCCTTTTGCAAATTCTACGACACCGGTCTTATCCGATACGCTGATCAGTGCTCTTTTAATTGCCATTGATATTCCTCCTTTTATTTATGGGTTCAGGGTTCAGGGGCGGCGCATCATAAAATAGAAGCGCCGCAGAGTAGAAATAATGGCGATGCCCGAAAGTCGTATTCAAGTCACCAGTCACTCGAGGCTCCTAATCCCTAGCCACTAGTCACTTTTCCCTATGCATCCCCGTCACATGATGTCCTTCTACATGGAGTTCATCACGGCAGTAAGCTGCTACGGTGCGAACGTAGGCGGGGTGCTCCTGCTCAAGGATGCGATCTGCAAGTGTATCTTCGGTGTCATCGTCGTAGACAGGCACAGCGACCTGCGTGATGATCGGGCCGTCGTCAAGGCCGGTGCCCACGAAGTGGACTGTGCAGCCTGCGACTTTTACGCCCGCTTCGATCGCCTGACGCTGGGCATGAAGTCCACGGAAGCTCGGGAGAAGCGCCGGATGGATATTGATGATGCGGTTCGGGAATGCATTCACAAGCTCTTCCCCGCAGATACGCATATATCCCGCAAGGCAGATGAGGTCTGGCGCATAGGACTTGGCAGCAGACAGAATGGCTGCATTGAAGTCCGCCTTGTCAGCGAAGTCTTTGCGTTCGAGAACCGTCGCAGGTACATTCCAGCGCTTGGCACGTTCAAGGACCTGGGCATCGGCATGGTCGCAGATCACGCCGATCACAGTGCCGTCAATGGTACCGTTGACCGTCGCTTCATGGATGGCTTCTGCATTCGATCCTCGGCCGGAAGCGAAAATCAAAATTTTCTTACTCATGGAAAAGACCACCTGTCACAATGACATCCTGCTCGCCTTTCGTGATCTCGCCGACTTCGTAGACCGGTTCTTCGATGGCTGCAAGGATTTCCTTTGCCTTTTCGGCTTCTTCACGGCTCATGATGAGGAGCATGCCAAGGCCGCAGTTGTAGGTACGGTACATTTCATGTGCTTCGACGCCGCCTTCACGCTGCAGGAACGGGAAGATCGGAAGCATCGGCCATTTGTCCGCATCGAGGACCGCGCGGGTGCCTTTCGGAAGTACGCGCGGGATATTGTCATAGAATCCGCCGCCCGTGATGTGTACCATACCATTGACTTTCGCGCCTTTCAGCACCGGAAGTACAGGTCTTGGATAGAGACGGGTCGGGGTAAGGAGGACTTCGCCAAGCGGCTTGTCGAAGCCTTCATAAGTTTCTTTGAGCGAGAGGCCATTGTCTTTGATGATGCGGCGCACCAGAGAGTAGCCATTCGAATGAACGCCCGTGGATGGCAGGCCGAGGATGACGTCTCCTTCCCGGATGTCTTCGCCGGTAATGATGTCTTTGCGATCCACGATGCCGACAGCAAAGCCTGCGACATCATAGTCACCCTTAGCGTAGAAGCCAGCCATTTCTGCGGTCTCACCGCCCAGCAGCGCGCAGCCGGACTCGACGCAGGCATCTGCGACGCCCTTTACGATCTCTGCCATCAGTTCTGGTTCCAGTTTGCCGGTCGCAATGTAGTCGAGGAAAAAGAGCGGACGTGCGCCCTGTACCAGGACATCATTGACACTCATAGCAACACAGTCCTGCCCGATGGTATCATGGATGCCCATCTCAATGGCAAGGCGCAGCTTCGTGCCGACACCATCCGTGCCGGAGACAAGGATCGGATCATCGGAGAGTTCTTCTTTCAGGCGGAAGAGTCCGCCGAATCCGCCAAGATCCCCCATGACGCCGCGGGTATAGGTCGCCTGTACGGATTTCTTGATCAGCTCTACTTCTCTTTCTCCTGCATCGATATCGACGCCGGCTTCTGCATAGGTCAGGCCTTTCTTCTTTTCAGCCATAGTTCCTCCGTGTATAGTGTATATAAATAAAGATGTTAGAAATGGGTTCAGCAGGTTCTATAGGTTCTGAGGGTTCAATGGAAATGGTGCGGCGCATAAATCATAAAGCGCCGCATTATTATATGAGGCAATGCCCGCAGCTGGCATGCAATACCGAGGCATCGATTGAAATGCCTGCTCATCTCTCCATTTTGCCAGTAGCACAAAGATTCGAGGGCTTCGCTCGGAATGACGATACGAGAAAAACGATACATGCGCTTAGCATGCTGACCGCTTCGTGGCACCTTGTCCTGCGCCACAAGCAGGAAACCTAATCCCTAATCCCTAATCCCTAGCCACTAATTTATCAGCTATTCCTCATCATCCATGCTTCCGAGGCCGTTGTGCGGAACGTGTTCCGGATAGATGCCATCGAAGCAGGCAAAGCACATATCTTCCTTCTTGATGCAGGAGATCGACTCTGCAAGCCCTTCCAGGGAAAGGTAGTGCAGGGCATCTGCGCCGATCATGGAGCAGATCTCTTCGGTCGAATACTTCGCTGCGATAAGCTGCTTTCTTTCCGCGGTATCGATACCGAAGAAGCAAGGATACTTGACTGGCGGCGAGCTGATGCAGAGCTTGATCTCCTTGGCGCCTGCGTTCCTCAGAAGGTTAATGATGATGCCGCTCGTCGTGCCGCGGACGATGGAATCATCGATCAATACGATGCGTTTCCCTTCGACATTCATGCGGATCGGGTTCAGCTTCATGCGGACAGCGCGTTCACGCTTTTTCTGCCCCGGCTGGATGAAGGTACGGCCCATGTACTTATTCTTGAGCAGCCCTTCTACGAAGGGGATGCCGGAAGCAGCGGCATAACCAAGAGCAGCGACATTGCCGGAGTCCGGGACGCTCATGACGACGTCTCCGTCGAAACGGCATTCTTCCCAGAGCTTCCTGCCCATATTGAGGCGAGCCTGATAAATGTCCTGTCCATTCATGATGGAGTCCGGGCGGGCAAAATAGATGTATTCAAAAGAGCAGATGCCATGCTTATGAGCATCGACCGGGCAGTACATGGTGGAACGGACGCCGTTGTCATCAATGGAAACGATTTCACCCGGAAGGATGTCACGAACGAATTTGGCATCGATGGCATCCAGCGCCGGCGTCTCCGAAGCCAGGACCCAGCCCGTTTCGGTCTTGCCGAGGACGAGCGGGCGATAGCCGAAGGGATCGCGGCAGCCATAGAGCGCCTTATTCGTGCAGGCGACGATCGCATATGCGCCGTGGATCTCATCCATCAGTTCTTTGAATTTTTCTTCTTCGGTCGGACGGCGGCTTCTTGCCAGCAGTTTAATGATGACTTCCGTATCCATCGAAGTCGAGAAGGTAGAACCTTTCAAAAGGAGGCGGCGGCGAAGATTCAGTGTATTCACCAGATTGCCGTTATGCGCGAGCGCCATGGGGCCATTGATGCTGTCTGCCTGCAGTGGCTGGACATTCGCCGGGATGGAAGAGCCGGTCGTGGAATAGCGCACATGGCCGATGCCGATGTGACCTTCCTTTTCCGGCAGGTTGCGGAATACTTCCGTTACAAGTCCCATGCCGCGGAAGGTCTCCATTTCCTTACCGTCAGTGACGGTGATACCGGCACTTTCCTGCCCGCGGTGCTGCAGGGCAAAGATACCATAGTACACTTCATGCACCGCCGACAGATCATGGTCGAAAATGCCGAAGACGCCGCACTCTTCATGGGGTTTGTCATCATAAATTTCTGTACTTTTGTACATTCGGGAATTCTCCTATACATATAAATGGTGACTGGTCACCAGCTTCTAGTCCCCAATCTTAAAATTTTTCGCCAGTCAGAAGTTCATAGGCTTCTTTATAGATGCCGATGGTCTTATCGATGATCTCCTGCGGTACGGTATCTCCCGGATGAGCCTTCAGATAGTCTCTTACAAACTGCTTGTCATAGGAAGGCTGTCCATGGCCTGCTTCATAGCCCTTTGCCGGCCAGAAGCGGGAGTTATCCGGTGTCAGCATTTCATCGCCGAGGACGATGTTTCCATTTTCATTGAGGCCGAATTCAAATTTCGTATCCGCGATGATGATGCCTCTTTCCAGTGCATAGTCCGCGCACTTGTTGTAAAGAGCCAAGGTCAGTTCAGACAGCTTTTCCATGTATTCCTTGCCTTTGCCCGGGAAGAAACGGTTGACCCATTCTTCGCCTTCTTCCATGGAAATGTTCTGGTCATGTTCACCCGCCGGTGCTTTGGTGGATGGGGTGAAGATCGGCTGCGGGAGCTTTTGGCATTCCTTCAGTCCTTCCGGCAGCTGGATGCCGCAGACTTTGCCGTCCTTCTGATAGCCTTCCCAGCCAGAACCGGTGATGTAGCCGCGGACGATGCATTCGACCGGGATCATGTCGAGCTTCTGTGTCTTCATGGAGCGGCCTTCAAATTCCGCAGTCTGGAAGAATTCCGGCATATCTTTGGTGTCGATGGAGATCATATGATTCGGCACGATGTCTTTCGTGAGATCGAACCAGAACTTGGACATGCGGTTCAGCACACAGCCTTTTTCCGGGATCGGGCATTTCAGGATGTTGTCAAAAGCAGAAATGCGGTCTGTGCAGACCATAACGAGGCTGTCGCCAAGATCATACAGTTCACGAACTTTGCCGGATTTGAATGGTTTGTATTCTTTCATTGGTATTCTCCTTTTGGGACTTCGTATCGTTTATTCAATCATAGTAAGACTAGTGACTAGGGATTAGGAACCGGGGACTAGAGACTAAAAGATCGTAAGGCTGGAAGACATCTGACGTCTAATGTCTAATGTCTCAGGCAGGCATCGCCCCATATATATTCGCGGCGCTTCTATCTTTTTATGCGCCGCACCGCCATTTCTCATTCCTAATTTCTCATTCAAGCAAGGCTTTCATCCGCCTTCAAAGGACGACCCGCCCCTCGGGCTAACCCTGACTCCTTATCTTCCTAATTCCTTCTGCAGTTTTGCGTCTTTTTCAAAAATTTCTTTGGCTGCCTTTTCACGATAGGCTTTGTATTTCTGGAAAAGCTCCGGATCCGATACCGCACCGATCTCTACAGCGAGGAAGGCTGCATTCTTGGTGCCATCGATCGCCACTGTAGCGACCGGGATCCCGGAAGGCATCTGCACGATAGAGAAAAGCGCATCCATACCGTCGAGCTTGGCGCCGGAAAGCGGTACGCCGATGACCGGCTTCAGTGTCAGGCTGGCTACGACACCCGGCAGAGCAGCTGCCATACCAGCGCCTGCGATGAAGGCGCCGACGCCCTTTTCTTCTTCTGCGGCTACAAAGTCTGCGAGCTTTTTCGGCGTGCGGTGAGCCGATGCGATCGTCACGTCATAAGTGACCCCGAAGTCGTCAAGAATGGAAAATGCCTTCTTCATGACCGGCAGATCGGAATCACTTCCCATAACAATCCCTACATGCATGATGATTTCCTCCCTCTTATGGCATGCGCCATAAAACAAAAATACTCCTCTGCAAATCAGCTGTGCATCAGACGCACAGCCTCTCTACAAAGGAGTTTTCTATGAGATACTCTTATAAGGATGGCATGGCAAAGGCACAAGGGCGCACGCATGCCTGCCATGTGGCACTTGTTTCCGCAAAGCCAGCTGCTGTACGACATCTTTGCTCCCTCCTGCATGATAGAAAAAGCCTGCGCCCTTCTACTGCACAAGCCTGCTATCCATGCCCCTCTCAACCATGAAATATCCTTAATCATTCTAATATTTCTATTTTCTCTTGTCAATGATATCGAGCGCTTCTGCGACCTCTTACGTATAGAAATCGAAAAATATAATGCGGTCGTAAAGTGAATTTCAGAAACTCTCATTCAGCATTATTCTTACTCACATGGTCAGCTCGTAGGGCATGCTCTCTATCGATGGTGAATGAAAGCTCTGCTCTAATGAGAAATGAGGAATGGAAATCAGGACTGAAGGTGACGGCTTCGCCGCGAATATATGAGGCGATGCCCGAATGCAGTATTCAAGTCACAAGTCACTAGCGGCTCCTAATCCCTAATCCCTAGTCACCAGTCACTAGTCACAAGTCACTAGCTACCAGTCCCTAGTCCCTCGAAGCCCCTTCTCCTCTTCATACCGATCGAGCGTGTCATTGAACTCTTGCTCCGTCAATGCTTTCATGATCTCGCGGCGAAGCGCCGTCGCCTGTGGGAGGCCATTGAAATAGCGGCTTGCATGCGCACGCATCTCGCGGACCGCCGCATACTCTCCTTTCTCAAGGACAAGACCGTGGAGATGCTCCCGCGACATCGCAAGGCGCATTTCCCAAGAGGGTGGATCCACGATTTCCCCCGTCTCCAGATAGGTATCGACGGCTTTGAAGATCCACGGATTCCCCCACGCCGCGCGACCGATCGCGACCGCAGCGCAGCCCGTCTCCTCCATGAGGCGCTTCGCTGACGGCCCATCCACCACGTCGCCGTTGCCGATGACAGGGATGTGTACGGCAGACACCACCTTCGCAATCATCGACCAGTCAGCCTTTCCCTGATAGAAATCCTCCCGCGTCCTGCCATGCACGGTGATCGCGGCAGCGCCAGCTTCTTCGACCGCGCGTGCAAGCTCTATGCAGTTCTCCGTATCCCGCGACCACCCGAGACGCATTTTCACGGTGACCGGCACATGGACGGCATCTGTCATCGCCTTCACGATGGACTGGGCCAGCGGGATATTCTTCATCAGTGCAGAACCATCACCATTCTTGACCACCTTCTGCATGGGGCAGCCCATATTGATATCGATGATGTCCGGCCCTGCCTTTTCCATTTCCTTCGCACCGAGCGCCATGATCTCCGGATCGCTTCCGAAGAGCTGCAGTGCGACCGGATGCTCTCCGGGATCGATCTTCAGCATATCCTCGGTCTTTTCATTTTTATAATACAGGCCCTTGGCACTGACCATTTCCGCTGTCGTCAGTGCCGCTCCCATGCGGTGGGCGATGACGCGATACGCGAGATCACTCACGCCCGCCATCGGGGCGAGCAGCGCCCAGCCGTCCAGCCGGACGCCGCCGATGCTTGGTTTCTTGTACATGTTGATTCTCCGAATAATTGTTGGTTGATAGTTGTTTGGAAATATGGATAGGGTTCAGGTTTAAGGGTTCAAGGTTCAGGGTTCAGGGTTAGCCCCTTGGACGTGCCGTCCCTTGATTGTGTATGAAAACTCTGCTCGAATTAGGAATGGTGGTGCGGCGCATAAAAATATAGAAGCGCCGCGGAGTATAGATAGTGGTAACCCGAAAGTAGCATTTCAGTCACCAGTCACCAGTCACTCCCAATCCCTAATCCCTAGCTACTCATCCCTGCTTTCACACATCCATCGTTTATCAGTCTGCAAAGAAGATTTCTCGCCTTCGCTCGAAATGACGATACGAGAATGCCATTCGCACAGCTACCGAGATTTCCTAATCCCTAGCCACCAATCACATCTCGCTATACTTTTTCAAAAATGCCTTGAAGAACTGAACCGGCACGCCAAGATGCTCGATCGGCATGCGTTCATCGACCTGATGCGCTTCGCCCCACTGCTCCGTTTTCAGGCGACCGCTGAAACGGAAGACATTATCCGATACCTTTGCGTAATTTCTGGAGTCAGACGCCCCCAGCATGAGATTCGGCACGATGAGGGTATCTTTGCCGAAGATATCATAGATGGTCTCGCTCATCAGATGGTATGCTTCACTCTCGACACTGCCGGCCGGCTTCGGATCCTCCGCGAAAGTCGCTTTCACCTCTACATCACAGGGCATGATGGACTCCAGATAGTGCTTGACAGATTCCACCGTATCCCCCTGCAGGATGCGGACGCTCATCGTGGCTTCCGCATGAGAGGGCAGAACATTCGCCTGCGCGCTCGCTTCTGCCATAGTCACGGCGAAGGTCGTATGGAGCTTGGCATCCAGCTCACGGTCTTTCTTCGCGAGCTTTACCAGTTCATCCCAGTGTTTCTTCGGGTGCGCATAGAGCTTTGCGACTTTCTTATCTGCGACGGATTCCGCCAGCGCTTTCAGGTGCGCTTTCACAAGCGGGGTCAGACGATACGGCATCGGATGCGCTTCGACGGCTGCCATTGCGCGAGCAACATCGCCCAGCACAGTTCCTTTCCCCGGTTTGCTGGCATGGCCGCCTGCCCCATCCTTGTAGAGGACATATTCATTCGGCGCTTTTTCTGCCAACCCCACCAGTGCTACGGGACGTTCATTTCCATGATATCCGACCTCTTCCACATGCCCGCCTTCATCGAAAATACAATATGCCTTGACGCCGTGGTCTTCGAGATACTTCGCCGCCAGTACAGAGCCCTTCTTGTCATCGGTACACTGCACCTCTTCATCGTGACCAAAAGACAGATAGATATCGAAATCAGGATCAAAGCCTTCTTCCAGAAGCTCTGTGATCGCATCCATTTCCGATGTCAGGACCGACTTGCAGTCCTCTGCGCCACGTCCATAGAGGCATCCGTCGGCGATCTCGCCGGCAAAGGGCGGATGACTCCACTGCTCTTCATGCGGCGCTGGCACTACATCCTGATGCGCCATGAAGATGACAGGCTGCTTTTTTGCATGCGATGACTTCCAGTGAAAGAGCAGGCTTGCCTTCCCGATAGTCGTGACTTCGAGCTTTTCAAAAATCAAAGGATAGGCTTCCTGCAGAAACTGGTGCAGCCTGTCAAACTCGCTCCAGTCCGTGCTGGCATCATTGACCGAGGAAACGGTCGGGATCTGGACGATGCCCTGCAAGTGGGCGATATATTCTGTATGTTCCATATGTACCTCCGAAAAAAACAAGAGGGGCATTCCTGCCCCTCCTTATTTTATTACATTATTATAGGGAATGATAGTGGAAAATGGATTTGAGGTTTGAAGGTTCAGGGTTTGCCCGTGAGGCGTGCTGCCCTTTGATTGGGGATGAAAGCCTCTCTTGCATGCGAAATTAGAAATGAGAAATGCGAAATGGTGGTGCCATGAGCTGGCATTCCAGTCACTAGTCACTTGAGACTCCTAATCCCTAGCTACTAATCCCTAGTCACAAGTCACCTCAATCTCCTACCCCCAATGAAAGCTCTGCCCGAATTTGGAAAGAAAGGCTAAGCCGGAATCCATCAGCCTGAACCCGTTTCCCCTTATTTCTTCAGCTGATCGAAGAGATCTCTGTGATACCACTTTTCGGAAATCTTCTTCAGTGTGCCATCCTTGGAGAGTTTTTCGAGAGCGGCTTCGATTTCATCGGCGAGCTTCTGTTCATTCTTGTTCACAATGACGACAGTCTCATTGACTTTGATCGGCTTCTCCAGAGAAACGATCTCGAAATTCATCGCCTTCGCGATGTCTTCCACACCGAGGTTATTCGGGTACACCAGTGCATCATACTGGCCATTCTTCAGCGAAGTCAGGCGTTCCGCCGGAGTAAGGCCGTCCTGGATCGGTACTTCTTTCAGAATGTTGTCATGCGCTGCATTCCAATCTGTCAGCACCTTGTAGATACCGCCATTCGGAGTGTTCGGCACCAGCTTGCCGCCGCCCTTCACCACATCCTCGAGGCTCTTGTACTTCGCTGCATTTTCCTTGCTCATGTACACTTCGACAGAGGAAACGCCGATCGGTGTCTTCGGGACGATGTAGTCCTTTTCACGACGCGGTGTGCGATAGTAGCCGCCGGAAGCGACCTTCGCATCGCCGGACTCCATCATGACGTCCTGGGTTTCCGGCGGAACAGCCTGGATATCCAAGTGGTAGGACTTCAGGTTCTTATTGACTTCCTGCCAGATATCATATTCATAGCCCTGCAGCTTGCCATTTTCATCAGCCCAGGAAAGCGGGCGCTCTGTGCTCGAGAGCACCAGCTTCACCGATGTCTTGCCGTCAGCAGCCGCGGATGCAGCCTTGGAAGAAGCGGCCTTCTGATCGCCGCCGCAGCCGGCGAGAAGTCCGATGGAAAGAGCTGCAGCAGCAGCGATGGCAGCAAATTTCAAAGATGTTTTCATGATGTGTTCCTCCTTGAGTAAATGATATACGAAAGACTTGATTTACGGCTGGCCCTCTGACTTCTGACCGCCATCATTATTTCTCGTAAAACTGATGGAAAGCCGGAGCAGAGATACCGAGGAAAAGCAGGCAGCCTGCCAGACCCCATCTCAATTCATCCAGTTCTTTTGCGATCAGCTTGCCCATTCTTCCTCATCCTTTCTTTCCAAAACAAAAAGCTCTCGTCCCATAAGGGACGAGAGCCGCAGCTTCGTGTTTCCACCCAATTTCATATACCTGTCACCAAGTATACCTTAAAAGGTTCTATCAAACCCTGACCCTGTATCGGGAGTTCCCGGGAAGACCTACTATCGCTTCAACCTTCCAAACTCAGAAATGCACTTCAGCATCTTATCCATGCCCGCTCTCACTATCCGGACTCGCTTTGCTGTCATCAGACTGCTTACTCTTTCCTTCATCGTTTCGTTGTGTGTACTTTAGCACCATTTGGAAGATGTGTCAAGGGCTTTTTTATTTTTGGGTGGTCTTTAGGGAAACGCTGATTAAATCGCAGAGTCAGATTTAATCAGTGTTTCCCTAGAATATGTGGCAGAAGGTTAGCGATAGATGACTTCAAATTCGCGATCCCCTTTTCGCTCCATTTTTGCCGCGCGGCTGTGACCGACCGCGACGGCAAGGAGCGGATAGGTGCCTTCCGGAAGGCCGAGGGCTTTCACATAGTCCGCGTCGTGGCCCAGATGACGGATGAAACCGTAGAGGACGACAGAGCCGAGGCCGAGGTCAGAGGCTTTCAGGTGGATATGTTCAGCAATGATGCCGGCGTCGAATTCCTTCAGGTAATCAAAGGCCGCCTTCGTCTCGCAGATGAAAATAAGCGCCGGCGCCTCAAAGAATATATGCGGCTTGCCGAGCTTTTCTTCCGCTTCTTTGTCTATGGCAGAAAGCAGCGAAGGATCTGTCACGACGCAGAGGGTATAGCCCGCATCATTGTGCTTTCCGACAGAAGAAGCGAGCGCTGCTTTCACCAGCGATGCAAGGTCTTCCTTCGAGACCGGCTCGTCCGTGTAGGAACGGACAGATTTACGAAGTGCAAGTACCTGATCAAATTCCATGATGATTTCCTCCTTGAAAATGCTCGCAAATAGCAGATGCCAAATGTCTGATGTCTAATGTCTGACGCCTGATGTCTAATCCCTAGTCACCAATCACTGCTTCTGAAATAAATTTGTCAAAATCGCCCCCGCCATCTCGTAGTCATCGATGCGGACGGCTTCCGGTATTTCTTTCCCTTTTTCGAAAAAGCGAAGGGGTCCGCGGTCGAGCTCTGCGTGGTCGAGGTCTTTGATTTCCAGTGTGAAGGACGCATTCTTTCCGCGGAAGCCGACACGCTCGGTCGTGATCCAGAAAGCGCCCTGAATATCTTCTTTCCACGGGCCATTGCTGGGATCCTTGAGGCTTCCCGCCCGGAAGGGCGAGTCTTTAGAAATCACCAGTCCTTTCTCATTGGTACCGGAAAGCTTCATGAGCTTGGCCGATGCGGCAAAATGAAGTGCTTCGCCCTCACGATACTTCACGCTGGCATAGTCCGGATTGATCTTCGGGAGCAGTCCTTCCTCCTGGATCTTATAGATGGCATTGCAGCGCTTCGCGATGGTCTGATAGCGGTATTTCTCCTTTTCTTTCATCATGTAGCAGGCTTCGATGAGAGACTGGTATAGTTCATAGTCCTCATCGGTCATATATCCTTCCTGATACAGCTCTTCAAAAACTTTGTCACACGCCATCGCCTGTGCACTGGCGAGCTGCTTATTGCTGAGGTCCTTCTCCTTCGCGTAACGGATCAGCTCTTCCAGGACATCTTCATCCAATGCATCCTCCAGCACCGCCTCTGCGAGCTTTCCCGCATAAGCGGTAATGAATTCATCTTTGTTCTTGCCAAACAGATTGAAAAACATAGCGTATCCTCCGTAATATATCCATTTCCTGAAGACCGGCTGGTCCCCGGCGTCGTTAATAGTCGTTAATAGTTAGAAACAAAAGATGGAGATGCGCCGCATAAAAACAGCTCCACCCCTGGTTCCCAGCCACCAGTCACCAGTCACCAGGAACCCTTAAGCTCATTTTTTCTATTATAGCCCATAAAATAATTTTTTGCTCGCAAGATATACCAAGCGGCACGGAATGATGTTAAAATAAAATAAGAAAAGCAAATCGTTGGCAAAACAGGATTCCCTGCCAAGCTTATCCGCTTTACTTTATCCAAAGGAGGTACCCCAAATGGAAATCAAAAAAATTCTCGTACCGGTAGATGGTTCGGATGCTTCGAAACGCGCTTTCAAAATGGCAGTCGATGCCGCAAAGGTTCATGGCGCTGAACTCGTCGTCACCTGCATCGCGGATGTCAGCGAAGCCGCCTATCCGATCATGGGTGTCACTTTGGATAAAAATGGCTTCATCAATATCAAGACCAAGGCGGAAAAGCTGCTCGCAGCGCTGAAGGAAGAGATCCCGATCGAGCTTGACTATGAAGAAATCATAGAAACTGGCGTCCCCGGTGCCGGCATCGCAGAGATCGTCGAGCAGCAGGGTATCGATATGGTCGTCATCGGCAACAGCGGCAAGGGCGCTGTCTCCTCCTTCGTCATGGGGAGTGTCAGCCAGTATGTCATCCATCACGTCAAGTGCCCGGTACTCGTCGTGAAATAAGAATATGAAAAGAACGCCATCCTTTCGGATGGCGTTCTTTTGTTTATGAAACAGCGAGCCTTTTCGTTGAAATGAAGATCGCCCCTTCGTGCGACTACTCCGCAGCCGCCAGCGAAGGCTTCAGTCAACAGCCGCCATTCACTCATACATCACCTTTTCAAGGCAAAGCCCGCAGGGAGGCGCGGTGAAGCCGGCGCGGCTGCGATCACAAGCAGCAAGGATATCCTCCATCTCAGAAGGTCTCCTCTTCCCCTCGCCCACTTCGACAAGCGTCCCCACGAGGATACGGATCATATTCTGCAGGAAGCCATCCCCGATGAAATCCATGACCAGCTCGCCCTCCGTCACGTGAAGAGAGATCTCCTTCACGTCACGCACGCAGGACTTCTTCATGTGCCGATTTCCACAGAAGGACTTGAAGTCGTGCCTGCCCTCCAGAAGATGCGCGGCCTCTTCCATGGCGGGAATATCGAGCGCTTCTCCCAGCTGCCACACATAGCGCCGCTCGAAGACGTTCTTTTCACTGCTGGTGCGGATGCGGTAACGATAGAATTTTCCTGTCGCGGAAAAACGACTGTGAAAACGCTCACCCGCCACCCTCATGCGCGCCACACCGATGTCATCCGGCAGAAGACGGTTCAGCGCATCCTCCAGCTGCCTGACGGGCAGCGCCACAGAAAGCTGAACATTCGCACACTGCCCCCGCGCATGGACTCCGGCATCCGTCCGCCCTGCGCCGATGACCTGCACCTCTTCGCCCGTCAGCTTTCCGAGAGCCTTTTCCAACTTGCCCTGGATCGTTTCTTCCGTGCGTGTCTGCCGCTGCCAGCCTTCGTAGCGGCTCCCATCATAGGAAACGATAAATGAATAGTTTGCCATAACGTTTCTCCTTACGAAATCAGAATGAGAAGTTTAAAAGCAGGGATTAGTAGCTAGGGGTTAGGGATTAGACTAGGAGACTAAGAGACATCAGAGCTCTGACTTCTGACTTCTATTCTCCGGCCTTCGGGCATTGCCCATATATATTCGCTGCGAAGCCGCCCCCTTCATTCCTAATTCCTCACTGCTAATTCCTCATTCGCGCAAAGCTTTCATGCAGAATCAGTGGACGGCACGCCTCAGGGGCTAACCCCGGAAGGAACGCACCACTCATAGGGCATCCAAATATCCGGCATTATATAGAATAACTTATTCGTTATTTATATAAAACTCTTCGGCGCATCCTCATTTTATGCGCCGCACCTTCACTCCTCACTCCTAATTCCTCACTCCTCACTTTGAGTCAAAGCGTTTAACAGCTTTGTTGCCTCATATCCAGTCACACCAGTCCCTTGATCACCTGTTTCCCCACCATTTTGTACACCGCGAGAAACAGTCCCACTTCCATGGGGAAGCAAAGGAGATTCTTGATGACGCGGGACAGGAAGATCGCCGAAGCCGCCTTGTCATAGTAGAGGACAAGCCAGAGTGTATTGAGCCCCAGATGGATCAGGAGCATGACGAGAAGAAAAGGTACACAGACATAAGGAAATCGGATTTCCTTATGATAGAAAAACCAGCCAAACAGAAAACCTGTCAGAAAATCGGACAGCGTGAAGCCCGGGAAGAAAATGCTCGTCCCAATGACCGTAGTGCCGATGAGATTATCCAGCGCGCCCACCAGCCCCGCTTTCCACGGTCCATAGAAAGCACCCGCGAGTGCGATGGGCAGAAATCCGAAAGTGATGCGTACAAAGGGCGTCTGGATGGCAAAGACGTAGGACAAAAGCACAGCGAGCCCTGTCAGAATGCCGAGCACGACCAGCTCATGAATTTTATTTTTAGGCATGAAAAAAGACCTCCTCCTGTTTGACTTGCTACAGGAGGAAGCCTTCTGCAGCAGCGGGATGCAGCTTCCGTACCGCGAGACGGGATGACAATGAGGACTCATCGCCTTCCTGTCTCTTCGTCCGAGTGACAACTCCCTGTCCACTCGGCACTTCACGCACGGAAGCTTACTCTGCCTGATATGTTTTTAATTAGTACAGCTTTGCACCGGCCGGGATATGACGATCGACCATGAGGAGATGGAGCTTTTCTTCGCCCTCTTCCTGATGGATGGCCGAGAGGAGCATGCCGCAAGAATCGATCCCCATCATCTTCCGTGGCGGAAGGTTTGTGATCGCGATCAGTGTCTTGCCGACCAGTTCTTCCGGTTCATAGTACGCATGAATGCCGGAGAGAATGATACGGTCTGTGCCCGTGCCATCATCCAAAACGAACTTGAGGAGCTTCTTGCTCTTCGGCACAGCACTGCATTCCTTGACCTTGACGGCGCGGAAGTCAGACTTGCTGAAGGTATCGAAGTCTACGAAATCCTGGAAGAGAGGTTCGATTTCTACCTTGGAGAAATCAATGGCTTCTTCTGCCTCTTCCATATCAGCCGCTGCGGCTTCCGCCTCTTTAGCGACCTTCTTCTCGAGCGCCGTTTCCGGTTTCATCGCCGGGAAGAGGAGGATGTCGCGAATGCTTGCAGAATTCGTCATCAGCATGAAGAGACGGTCAAGACCGATCCCGAGGCCGCCGGTCGGAGGCATGCCATATTCGAGAGCCGTCAGGAAATCTTCATCGATCGGATGCGCTTCATCATCACCGTGCTTTCTTTCCTCGACCTGCATCTCGAAACGCTGTCTCTGGTCGATCGGGTCGTTCAATTCCGAGAAGCCGTTTGCGAGTTCGCGGCCATAGATGTAGGACTCGAAGCGGATGGTATAGCGCGGATCGGTCGGGTCGAGCTTGGAGAGCGGGGAGACTTCGATCGGGTGACGGGTGATGTGGACCGGCTGGATCAGGTGTTCTTCGGCATAGGCATCGAAGCATTCTGCCAGGATCTTGCCAAAGCCATCAAATTCACTGTATTCTACATGCAGACGGTCAGCAATAGCACGTGCATCATCGATGGTTTTGCATGCATCGAAGTCTTCATGGGTTGGCGTATATTTCTTCACAGCCTCTGCCATGGTGAGTCTTGGCCACGGAGCCTTGACGTCGATTTCTGTATCCTCGTACTTGAACTTGGTCGTACCGTAAGCAGCCATCGCGCAGGCTTCTACGATCTGTTCCGTCTGGTTGATGACGTCTTCGATATCCCCATAAGCCTGGTATGTTTCGATCGCGGTGAATTCCGGATTGTGGCGGGTATCCATTCCCTCGTTTCTGAAGTTTCTCGTGATCTCGAAAATTCTTTCATAACCGCCGACCAGCAGTCTCTTCAGGTAAAGCTCCGGCGCGATACGCAGATACATGGTCATATCGAGAGCATTGAAATGGGTGGTGAATGGCTTCGCATTCGCACCGCCATACAGCGGCTGGAGGACCGGGGTCTCGACTTCGAGGAAGCCGTGGTCCGTATACCACTGTCGAATGGCGCGCATCATAGCCGCACGCTTGACGAAAGTATCTTTGACTTCCGGATTGACCATGAGGTCAAGGTATCTCTGGCGATAGCGCTGTTCCTTGTCGGTGAGACCATGCCATTTTTCCGGCAGTGGACGCAGCGACTTGGACAGCATCGTAAAATGCAGGACGCGAACAGTGAGCTCACCGGTGTGAGTCTTGAAAACGACACCTTCGATACCAAGGATATCACCGAGATCGACGAGTTTAAAGAGAGCCCATTCATTTTCCGGCAGCTCATCTTTTCTGAAATAGAGCTGGATATCGCCGCTCTGGTCACGCAGGACACAGAATGCGGTCTTGCCCTGCCCGCGGCGGATCATGATACGGCCAGCGAGGCGGACATGAGTTTCATTCTTTTCGAGCTCCTCAGCCTGCTGTCTGATGTCAGATGCATGGTGATCGTAGTCAAACTTCTGACCATATGGTTCTACGCCGAGCGCACGGATCTTCTCCAGCTTTTCACGACGGATCAGCATCTGGTCATTCAGCTTTGGCCCGTTATTCTGATTCATTTTCTCTGTCATTTTTACCCTCATTTTATAAATAGCACAAAAAGGGTCCAGAGACCCGTGCACCGAGAGAGGACACTTTTGAAAAAGCCCGTCCTGCCTCCGTACCTTGAATCCTGAACCCTGCATCGCCAGATAATGGCGGATTGTGCAGGATGAAAAATCATTTTAATTATCTTTGATCTCGATGACCTTGTACTTCAGTACAGCGGTCGGAGCATCCGCTTCGACGATATCGCCCGCTTTCGCACCAACAAGGGCACGGCCGACCGGAGATTCATTGGAAATCAGTCCCTCGAAAGGATTCGACTCGGTGGAGCCGACGATGGTGACGGTTTCCTGCACATGCTCTTCCATATCTTCGATAACGACGGTAGAACCGACATCTACACGGTTCTTCGTTCCCTTTTCAATGACCTGTGCTGTACGGATCTGCTGTTCAAGCTGCTGGATGCGGCCTTCGAGGAACGCCTGTGCATTCTTCGCTTCATCGTATTCGGAGTTTTCCGAAAGGTCGCCCATGGCAATGGCTTCTTTCAGACGCTGCGCGACTTCCGCACGTTTGACACTGCGGAGTTCGTCGAGCTCCTTCTGCATATTTTCAAGGCCTTCTTTGGTGACCAGGGTACGCTGCATTTCTGCCATGACAATTTGCCTCTTTTCTGAATAATTTTATTCCTTATATGGGGGATCCCATAGAAAGTCATATTTAATAGTATATAGCAAATATAAACGGAGTGTCAAGGAAAGCGGGGACTGGTGGCCAAGCCCCACGCAGCGCTTTCATTGCAAAACGTACAAAGCGTGTCCTATCCATGCAAAAGAGTCCCTGGGAAGGTGCGGCGAGAACGAAGAAAGCCGCGTTGCTTTCGCATTATAGATTTCTTCTTTACCATAGGTAATAAAATATATTTATTCTCATTTACATGGCTTTCATTCTCATGTAGCTTATCATTTTTGTCACTGTGAGGCATTGTGGGGCAATTTCACCCCATTTCAGGCGTTCAGAGGATAAAGTGCAGAAAGAGACTCTCAGATGCAAGCGTATAGAGTTGCATATTCTCAACATGAATATGCATAATATTCACAAGCCTATTTTGCTTGAAAACCTCGAAAGGGCGATAAAAAGGGCAGTTTGAGGTTTTATGAAATTTTGGTAGGAAAAATCATGATACATTCTGATTTATCATCCCAATCCATGCCAATCCGTGATAGCTGCCATTTTCTTCTGTTTTTCTCTTTTTTCCTTTGAAGTCCTCAAAAGTTCATAGGAGTTGCTCTGAAAAAAATATCAAATTTTTTCAAAAAAAGTCTTGTCATACGGGTTCGATTATGGTATATTGCAATAAATAAAAATTCACGCGCCCTGTTTCGGCAGTTGAGCTGCGAATCGGTCACTCTGTGATCGGTAGGTTTTCTTTATGCCCTGTTTCTTTCACCGTTATCGAAAGCAAATGGGGCTCGTGCATGCCTTGATGATTTCAGACTGCATCATCCGGAGATGTCCGGGACAACATTTTTTCCCCCATCATGACATCGTCATGAGTTGGATTAAGAAAGAAGGGAACAAACCTTGTCTAAGAGCAAAAAAATGGGAGTGGTACAGCTCACAACAGTCACAGCCATCAACATGATGGGTTCCGGTATTATTCTTCTGCCAGCGACACTGGCTGAAGTCGGGACAGTTTCTATTTTCGCCTGGATCCTCGCCTCGATCGGCGCGACCATCCTCGCGTATGCGTTTGCCAAGTGCGGCATGTTCACAAAGAAGGTCGGCGGCATGGGCGGCTATGCAGAGTATCGCTTTGGCCGATCGGGAAACTTCGTCTCTAACTTCTGCTATACGATTTCCCTCATCATTGCGAATGTCGCTATCGCAAGCGGCGTCGTCAGCTACGGCTCATATGTCTTCGACTTTGACCTTTCGCCGGTCGAAGTCTGCCTCGCTACCATTGCTACTCTCTTTCTTGCAGCGACCATCAGTCTGGTCGGCCCGAAGAAATTTGGCAAATTCACCTCTCTCGGTGTCATCTGCGTCGTGATTCCGGTCATCGGCCTCCTCTTTGCCGGCGGTTTCTTCTTCGATGCAAACATCTACAGAGAAGCTTGGAATCCATCCGATATGCCGTTCTATGCGGCGATGAAAGACTCCATTGCTGTCATCATCTGGGCTTTCCTGGGTCTTGAAACTGCCTGTGCCAATTCTGATACGGTAGAAAATCCGGAAAAGAACGTACCGATCGCAGTCCTCGCCGGGACGCTTCTCGCCGGTGCCTGCTACACCACCTCGACGGCTATCATCGGTGGACTCGTACCTTACCAGCAGCTCATGGTCTCCGGTGCGCCCTTCGGCCTTGCATATGCCTCCATGTTTGGCGACACTGTCGGCCACATCGTTTCCTGCATGCTCGTCTGCTCCTGCTTCGTCTCTCTGACCGCATGGCAGTTCACTGTATCGGAAGTAGCTCGTGAAGCCTCCAGCATCGGTCTTTTCCCGCGCTTCCTCTCCACGGTCAACAAATTCCGTTCGCCTTATGTAGCGATCGCGTGCCTCTTCGGCATCCAGCTCTGCATGACGCTCGCTACCATCAGCCCGACTCTCCTGAAGCAGTTCAACATCCTGATCAACCTCGCGGTCATGATCAATCTCATCCCTTATCTTCTCGCGATGGGTGCTGTCTCTGATCTGCAGAAAGCGGAAGGCGTACCGATGGAAAAAGCTAAGATCGCAAACATCGCTGCTATCATCGGCGGCATCTACAGTGTATATGCGGTTTACGGCTGCGGCTGGACCGTCATTCTGGAAGGCGCCTTCGTCACCGCTATGAGTTACGTGATCTACGCGATCGTTTCGCCAAAGCTCCGCTACACCACAGCACAGATCTCCACCTTTCCACCGATGGAAAAGAAATAAATGAAACTAAAGGGGCTGTGAAGAAATGAATCCTCATTTCTTCACAGCCCCTTTTTACTTTGCTTTCATTTGGTTCAGGGTTCAGGGTTCAGGGTTCAGGGTTCAAGGTTCAGGGCTCTCGTGGCGGCTTCGCCGCCTTT
>CAVBQN010000016.1:0-27150 GCA_963597545.1 Fusicatenibacter saccharivorans | reverse complement strand
ACGCCGAAAGTACTTGGCTGGAAGCGGCCCGGGAGGATAGGAAGCTGCTGATTAACTAAAAAGGACATCTGCCAAGATGTCCTTTTTGCTTGCTTTTAAGAGAATAGTCTAGACTGGCCGGAATCGCCGGGAGGAACAAGCTGCTGATGAACTAAGAAGGATCAATCATGTAAGTGGTTGATCCTTTTTGCTTTGCTTTCATTTGGTTCAGGGTTCAAGGTTGAGGGTTCATGGCTCTCGTGGCGGCTTTGCCGCCTTTTTTATTGGGCGATGCTCGAAAGTGGTATTTTAGTCACCAGTCACTAGTCACTAGTCACTCCTACGATACGAGGAAGGATTGTACAGGGCAATATAGAGCATGCAAATCAGCAATTGACTGCAGAGTCCTCAATCTTCGCGTTGTCATACTGCGGCTGGCAAATGGAGATATCGAGTTATTTAGTGACCAATCTCTCAAGAGAAGAATTTAGTAATGAAGACATTGCCGCTCTTTACCGTAAAAGATGGGATATTGAGGTTTCCTTCCGGCATCAGAAATATGCGATTGGCGGCATTGTCTTTCATTCTAAAAAGCTGAATGTTCAACAAATGGAATTGTATACAGCTCTCACCTTGTATAACATCGTTTTCGCTATTATTCAGCACACCAATATCCCAAAGAAGAAGCGAAAAGCAATGTACAAGATCAAATTCTCTACTGCGGTCATTTTCTGTATCGAATATCTATTCAAAAGAGGGACGCAGAACCTGGAGAAGAAGCTATAAAGTAATTTAACGAGAATCGAGAAAAACAGAATTTTTGACAGAAACATAAGGCGAAAGTCGGCAAGAACTTTTAATGTTCGACCAAGATGAATTGTTAACCAATCTCTTAAGCACCCCTCGCATTAATCGAATAACATCAATTTAGTACGAGGACTCTTTAGTGTGCTCAAAATCCGGTTTACAAAAGTAAAACGCATTCATCTTTATCTGCAGCAAGGAAAACGTAGCCTAAATCTTTCAAGTTGACAAATTGAAAAGGGAACTAACGCGGTGATTTCACCTTAACTTAACAGCATTACCCGCGTGGGGAAGGTGGCGAGCGGAGCGAGCCGGATAGGGTACTAGTGGGATGAAAGAGAGCGAGAAGATCGTCTCAAGAGCATCGTATACGAGAGCGTTGCTATCCCCGACATAAAGCCTTCCCCCCTCAAGGGGAAGGCGGCGAGCGAAGTGAGCCGGATAGGGCACTGGCGGTATGAAAGACAGATGAAGAAAACGGAGAAGTGCGCGGCGCATGTGTGGGAAGCGTGACTTCTGACCGCGAATGACAAAGATTTCTCACTTTGCTCGAAATGACGATACAGGAGTCTGATGTCTCCTAGTCTCTTAGTCTCCTAGCCCTTAGTCACCAGCCACTCATTCCGGTTTTCATTCCCGCAGCGTTTCTTATTTGATGTGCCGTACCATCTCTCCCTTCCCTGCGGAATCCGTCACAACCGATTGCCTGCACCGTGACGATTTCATATAATAAAGAAAAACGTACAGAAGCGAGGAAAAGACGATGAAACTGCAATATGGCAATACCTGGTGGGGAAGCGAGTGGCTGAAAGCGCTTGAGGAGGCAGACCATGCGAACCGTCTGCCGCGCGGGCGGGTGTATGCCCGAGGCGGTGCGGTCATTTCCATGCGCCGTGAGGGGGAGACGCTGACTGCGAAGGTGCAGGGGACGCGGCGCACGCCCTACCATGTCACGCTGACGCTTCCTCCTTTTCCGGAAAACAAAGTCCAGGCCTTTCTGGATGATGTATCGCGCCATCCTTCGATCGTGACGAAGCTCCTGCATCGGGAGCTGTCACCTGCTGTCATGGAACTTGCGGGAAAGGCAGGTCTTTCCCTATTCCCTTCCTCGATGAATGACATCGAGATGCATTGCAGCTGTCCCGACTGGGCGCACCTCTGCAAGCACATCGCGGCCGTCATCTATGAGGTGAGCCGTGCCATCGACAATGATCCTTTCCAAGTCTTTTCCCTGCATGGCGTGTCGCTTGTGAGCGAGCTAAAGAAGCGGCATGTGACGATCACAAATGAGATGTCTGCCAAGATCCCGCGGTGGTATGACCTTGTGAAAGGGGAACTGGTCAAGGATATGGCACTCCCCATGGCAGAGGAAACGGCGGAAATTCCAGATTTCACGAAGATCAAAAGCCTCTTTTCCCTATGGATGCGTGTGCTTCCCGCTTCGCCCGCCTTCTATGGGCGCGGCAGCTTCGGCCGCGTCTATGAAAAGACCATGACGGGCGTCAGAAAGATCGCAGAGAAAGCGCTCTTTGATTCATCAGCCGTTTACGTCGTGGGCGGCGGGAAAGACAGCCTGGAGCTTGCCTCCGTTTCTTCCGTGCATCTCGTGATCGAAGGGCTCTCCGAGGGGAAGCTCTACACAGATCGCGGCGACTGGTGGCCGATGAGCCGTTTTCTCGCCGCTCTTCTCGATATGACGGAAGAGGAAGCGCAGGACAGCTCTTACACCGTGCGCGCCTTCCGCGAGGTGGTGCTGCTCGCTATACACCTTCTCCGGACGGGGAATGCCATCCCCGAGCTGGTGCGTGTGGATGAGAATGCGCTCTCCATCCGCTGGATGCCGACCGAGCAGGACGCAGGCACGGCGGAAGCCATGGGGATCCTCTCGAAATGGGTGACCCCTTCCATGGTAGAGATCGCGCGATACAGAGAGAAGAGATGCTTTGCCAGAGAGCCTGCCGAGGCGGCACTTTCACTTTTCCTCACGCACTTGATGCAAAACATGGCGAAGAAAAATTTCGCAGACGACCCCATCTATGATCTTTTCTTTATGGGGGAGCCCCTGATGGCGCGGGAAGGAAGGCCGCACCCCGAGGCTGATGGCATCGCATCCTGGCTATCCTATTTCCACCTGAGCGCCGCCCGCTGGCAGCCCGTGCTTCTTGTGTCAGATGATCCGAAAACAAAAGCCTTCCGTCTGGACCTCTCCGTCGTAGACAGTGAGGACAGTGAAGGAAATGCGCTGCCGCTCGCGGACGTTTTTACAAAGAAAGATTATGATGTCTGCCGCTACCAGATCTTAAAGGATATGGATCTGCTTTCTTCCCTCGTGACCGGCATGGAAGACTACATGGACAGCGAAGGAAGGACACCGATCTCCTTCACGGCGGAAACCTTTGCCCCCTTCCTTTTGGAAGCCATCCCGGCCATGCGTCTTCTGGGCGCACGCGTCATCCTGCCGAAGTCCTTGCAGCACCTCATCCGTCCGAAGAAGACACTCCGCCTCAAAAAGAAAGAAGAGGGAGCGGCGCATGCACCGTCTCTCCTCTCTTTGGAAGACATGCTCGACTTCGACTGGCAGATCGCCCTAGGGGACGAGCGGATCTCCCCGGAAGATTTCGAAAAACTATCCGTCAAAGCAGGCTCCCTCATCGCATTCAAGGGGCAATACCTCTACGTGACCGAAGCAGATCTGAAAAAGCTCGAAAAAATGTGGCAGCGTCCCGCCTCCCTCAAAGGGGAAGAACTCCTCTGTATCGCCCTCGAGGGCAGCTATGAAGGCGCGGAGATCACCATGACGAGTGAGGTGAAGCGACTGCTTTCCTCCATGAAGGAGGAAGAGCCCGTCGCGCTACCGGAAAATGTATGTGCGACACTTCGCCCCTACCAGAAGCGCGGCTATGCGTGGCTTTACAACAACAGCCGCCTCGGCTTCGGTAGTATCCTAGCCGATGATATGGGCCTTGGGAAGACCCTTCAGGTCATCACCTTCCTCGAAAAGCTCCGCGAAGAAGGACGCCTTGCCAAGAAGAAAGCGCTCATCGTCGTGCCGACGAGCCTTCTCTCCAACTGGCAGGAAGAGATCGCCCGCTTCGCACCTCTCCTCACCGTTTTCCTCTACTACGGCGCCAAGCGCGACCTCGCTGATTTCCATAGGGACATCCTTCTTACCACCTATGGACTCCTTCGAAGCGACCAGGAGCTTCTCAAAAAGAAGAAATGGGAAGTCTTCATCATCGACGAAGCGCAGAACATCAAGAACCCCGACACCGCCCAGAGCCGGGCTGTCCGCGGCATGAAAGCGCCCATCCGCATCGCCATCTCCGGCACCCCCGTCGAGAACAGCCTCAAAGAATTCTGGTCCATCATGGAATTTACCAACAAAGGTTACCTCGGCAGTGCGAAGACCTTCCAGATGCGCTATGCGAATCCCATCCAGTACGAGCAGGACAGAAAAGCAGCCGAACGCTTCAAAAGCATCACCGCGCCCATGCTCCTGCGCCGCCTCAAGACAGACAAGACCATCATCAGCGACCTTCCGGATAAGCTTGAGCAGGACGAGTACACACTCCTTACCCCCGCGCAGGCCGCTCTGTATCACCAGACCGTCGAAGAGAGCCTCCGCGTTATCAGCGAGCAGAAGGACGGAGACAAAGCCTCCCTCTTCAAGCGCCAGGGTCTCGTCCTTCAGATGATCCTTGCCCTGAAGGAGATCTGCAACCATCCCGCCCTCTTCACAAAAGAGGACAACTGGGATCCCGCCCTCTCCGGCAAAGCCGAGCGCCTCCTCGACCTCGCAGAAAGCATCCAGGCCAGCCGTGAAAAGGCCCTGATCTTCACCCAGTTCAAGAGCATGGGAGACAAACTGGCAGATCTACTCGAGAGCAGGCTGGGAGAACGTCCGATGTTCCTCCACGGCGGCTGCTCCCTCCGGGAGAGAAAAGACATGGTGGACCGTTTCCAGACAGACCCGAAGGCGAGATTCTTCATTCTCTCCCTGAAAGCCGCCGGCACCGGCCTCAACCTCACCGCCGCCTCCCATGTCATTCACTACGACCTTTGGTGGAATCCCGCCGTAGAGTCTCAGGCGACAGACCGCGCCTACCGCATCGGACAGAAGAACAACGTCCTCGTCCACCGTTTCATCACCAAGAACACCTTCGAAGAAAAGATCAATGAGATCATCCAAAAGAAAAAATCCCTCGCCGACATGACCGTCTCCGTCGGCGAAAGCTGGATAGGAAATATGACGGATGATGAGCTTTCCAAGATATTCCGGTGAGAGGCTAAGAGACTAAGAGACTAAGAGACTGGGAGACTAGTATAGCGATTTGTAAACTTCTGGACTTAGTGAGAAGTGGTGGAATGGCTTGGCTCCCCATCGGGGGAGCTGCCCGGAGGGCTGAGGGGGTAGCACTACGGTATATTGGGCATTGTTCGATGGCCGTTGGCATGCCCCATTCCGCTGCGCTCGAAATGGCGTCTCACTGGATTTTAGCGTCGCTATGCTCCTAAAAATCCACTTCGCTTGCACATATTGCTTTCGGCATTTCCCCCGAAGAGGGAAGCAAGTCGCTGCGATGCTAATTCTGACTACATTTGTATTTCGATCGAAAGTCCTCTTAATCGAAATACGCAATACTAGGAGACCAAGAGACTGAAAGACTTCTGACATCAGAGATCAGACGTCAGAAGTCTGAAGCCTAAAGTCTAAGGTCTGAAGTCTAACGGCTCCAAGTCTTCAAGTCCCACATACATAAAAAGAGCATGCCGACTAAATGCAGCATGCTCTTTTTATGTATCATCATAATGATACCGGCAGGCAATGATGATGATCTGATCCATTTCCAAAGCATAGATTAACCGGTCCTTTTGATTGATCCGGCGGCTCCAGAAACCAGATAAATCCCCTGTCAGCGGTTCGGGCTTTCCGATGCCCTCATTACCATTTCTCTCGATATCTTTCAAAAGCGTATTGATTTTACGCAGCGTCTTCCGGTCCTCCGTCTGCCAGTACAGGTAGTCTTCCCAGCCAATATCCGTGAATGCTTTATTCATCTTCGATCAAGTCTCTCTTTTTACACTGCCCCGCCTTGGCTTGTGCGATACTGGTGAGAAGCCTGTCGTAGTTTTTCTTCGAAGCCCGCACATACAGGTTTTCCATCAGATTGTTATACGACTCCTCTGACAGTACGACCACATTCCGGTTGTCCTTGCGTGTGACGATAAGCGTTTCCATATCATCGCAGCAAGCATCGAAAGCATATTTCATATGGCTGCGGAGCGTGGAGTAATTCATGGCAATCATGTCAATACCATCCTTTCTTGTACCATTTTCTGTACTTATTATAGAAAGAAATCAGATTTTTAGCAAGCAGAGGGACTAAGAGACTAAGAGACTAAGAGACTAAGAGACTAAGAGACTAAGAGACTAAGAGACGTTAGACATCAGAGGTCAGGAGTCTGATGTCTCGGCATCTTTCATCGACAAATATTTGCAGACCAGCGGCTTTCTTTCTGCGTTTTATAACAAAATTTGATATAATATGAGCGTAAAAATGCCACAGGGAAAATGACAAACCGAGCGCTTCTTTACTGAATTTTCGTAAACGAAAAATTTTTCGGGGGGGGGAAAAAAAACAATGAACCTAACCCCTTTTTTAGACTAGGAGACAAGGAGACTAAAAGACTAAAAGACTAAAAGACTTGAAGACATCAGACATCTGATGGTGATTGTTATTTTTCCAGTCTCGCAGTCTTCGACTCTAAAGTCTCTAAGTCTATTGTCTCCGAGCCTAACGTGTTGGTTTTTCAAACATATGTTACACCGTGCTTGATGAAATCATGGAGTGTATCTTTGGGAGATTTCCATCCAAGCGGTCGCATTGGGAAGCAGTTATAATCTCGATAATTATATCTTTTGAGTTGTATTCTGAAATCTTCAAAAGAGAAGAAACAATGCGTGGCATAAAAGCGTTCGTTATCCTTGCGATGACTGCGTTCTACTTTCCCATTGTGTCTTGGGGTAAAGGGACGAATCTTTTTGTGCTTGATGCCTAATTCCTTTAATTTACGCTCAAATCAGACATGCGGACGGCACAAACTTTACGTCAATCTGGATGCGCTGCCCTGGATACAGCATCTGTTCATAGGGTTTGGGCACATATTTGGGGTTAGGTGGTTTCACCGGAGTCACCCCTATGCGTTTCAATGTACGGTAAAGTCCGGTAATTGAACGACTGTATCCACGCTGACGCAGCTTTACCCAGAAAACCACCAGACCGGCTTCTGGATTTCGACGCCTCATATCCTGAATGAGCTTTAATTCCGCAGCTGTATGTGCTTTGGGATGGTGTTTTGGCCTGCGGGATTTATTACGTAGGGACTCCAGTGAGCCGTCATAACGTCGAAGCCAGCGATATACGTATTGGCGATATGTATTGTATTTGATGGCAGTTTTAGTAACGCCATGCTTCAATGCATATTCGACCATAGATCTACGATATTTCATAAGTTGTGATATACTGTTCATGCGAGATACTCCTTTGATAAAAGTTTCTTTTGACGAATTAACTATATCACAAGGATATCTCGCTTTTCATGTTTTCAATGTGTAACACATGTATTTTAATCCTACAGTTGGCACAACTATAAAACATTATGATTGTTTACAAAATAATGTAGATAACGTATAATGAAGTAAAAATAATTTTGTCAAGAGGGAGGCGAGGAACGATGAATATTCAGATGAGAAGACAGATAGATCAGTTAGCGGGTTCGATTCAAAAAGTTTATCGTATTGATATTCCTATTGATGATATGGAGAAAGTAGTAAAAACTCTTGGCGGAACTATTGAAGTTGACTCGAATATTATCGATGGTAAAATTCAAAAAACAAGGCAATCCTTTAAAATTATTCTTGGAAATTATGATTTTAACTCGCCCAGAAATCGCTTTACAATTGCTCATGAATTAGGACATCTGTTTTTACATATGGGATACAAAATTGATGTTGACAGATGGGAACATGTCGATAAAGACATATATAATAGGTTAGGATTTTCACAAGAGGAATCACAAGCCAACGAATTTGCTGCTGCATTTTTGATGCCTTCAAAACAGTTCTATGCACAGATAGAAAAAGAAACTCAGGATTCTATAATTGATATTCCTGCATTGGCAAGATATTTTCAAGTATCGCAACTTGCAGCGATTAATAGGGCTAAGTTTTTAGACATTGTAAGCTGGTGATTACCTTGGAAAAAGAGAGTAAAGAATTAACAAAATACAAATCATTAATCAATGAGGTTAATGCTAAAAACGACAGTAAACAAAGAATAACAGTACATGTTGATGTGGTGTTATTCTTTTCATATGATATCGTTGGCTCCACAAAGTACAAAGCCATGCATCCTGGTAGTTGGGCAGGGGAAATAAAAAAAGCCTTTGAAAGTATTAAGCGACGAGTCAATAGCGAACTTAGTGAAGCTTATATTTGGAGAGTATTAGGTGACGAAATTATTTTTGTTTTAAAAGTTTCAGGAAAGCGGATGAAGGTTTCTGAAGAAACTGTGTTATCAGATAGTGTTGCGGCTATTTACAAAGTTTTGCAGAGTGCTACTGATGAAATTGAAGGTAGTACTAGAGAATTGTCTTTAAAAGCGGCAACTTGGATTGGAATTGTGTCGGATGAAGATCACTATGAAAAGGCGGATAAGATTCCTAAGGAATATAAGAATTTATTTTATAAATATACTATAGATGAAACGAGAAGAAGAAAAATTTTTGAATTTATGGGGAATGATATTGATGCGGGTTTTAGGATAAAACAATTTACTTATTCTAGACAATTAGTTTTGAGCTTTGAGTTGGCTTATTTAATAAATAAAATTATTAGCCATGAAGAAAGCAAGAATATTGAATTAATTCATATGGGGTATAAGCCTTTAAAAGGTATTTGGAACAATAGACCTTATCCTATTATCTGGTATTATGATAATAGTTATAGGAAAGTTGATTTTTTACAATCTTTACCCTATGATGCCGCAAATGAAAATTCAATAATCGAAGACTATCGATCAAATTATCGCAATCAATCTACTGATCAAAACATGCAAAGCAATTTATTTGAAAAGATTGCTCATGATTTAGGGATAGACGATAAGTTAACAATAATTAATCGAACACTAAAAAATGTAGAAAAATCTATTGAACTTAATGACTGGTTATATAATGAAGACGAACTGCATTTGCACTTAGTAGCCGTATGTTGTGATTTTAAAAATAGACGTGTTTTTATCGCTAAGCGTTCTACAGAACGTGGTAAATATTCTGCATGTTGGGAATTTGGGTGTGCCAAAGCCAATAAAAGTCAAAGTTATATTGAGTGCATAAAAAAAGAATATGAAGACGATTTTGGATTAAAGATTGAGATTATGGTTTCATCTGGCAGAGGGGAATACTGTCCTACACCATACGTCTTATATGAAATTAAAGAAAATGGTGATGAATTTCAATCAGATAAAGGAATCATTGTTTATGCGAAAATAATAAATGATAATATTGATGAATTTGCTGACAAAAAAGATTACAAGAAACATGAATGTTCTTTACTATTAACGGAAGAAGCAGCAAGAAAATTTTTGTCAGAGAATAAAAAATCTGTGCCTGATTTTAAAGATACTATTATGCATGCTTTTGATATTATGAAAAAAGATGAAGAAGATTATCAATGGAGGTGATTTTTTTGGAACCCAGAGATTTGGAACCCAGAGAATATTTTGAAAAACAACTTGATCGTACTGATAAATGGCTTTCTTTTGCTGAAGCCAAAAATGCTGCACTGGTTGCTTTAAGTTTAGCCATGAGTGGGGTTATAGTTAAATGGATTGGAAATCCTGGGACTGATTCACTGCGTACTAGAAACTTCTTAACCTTAGATTTATGGCTATTTATTATTTCTTTACTTATTGCACTTTTTTCATTTTACCCCAATCTCTCTAAAACGCCCCAAATAAATTCTGATTCAAAGAAAAAAGATTCGAATTTTAATCTTGCTTTTTATGGGGATATTCAATCGTTTAGTAGCGCAGAGGAATATATCAGCTGTTTTTGTTCACAATATAAATATCCATTGTTTAAAGTGATGAAAAGGCCATTTATCAATTTGGCTAATGAAATTATTATCAACAGCCAAATTACAGCTAAAAAATATAAACTTTTTAAGTATGCGTTAGGGCTTGATGCTTTTGCATTTATTTTGTTTTTATGCATTAGTCTTAATAACAGCAGTTTACAACTTTTGAATCACTAGTCTCGTGAAAATAAAATATTGCATAACGCGCTCAAAGTGTATAATAAGTTTGCCCCCAAACAAATTACTCCAAGGAGCTGTTATGCGATGAGCTTATTATACACTAAAAATGAATGCCAGTCGGGAGTTTGACACTTAATTCATAAAAAATGCCCATGAAGCCAGTAAATAAGCGCATCTTTTTGTCAAAATGTCTCCAACCTTCCCCTTGACAAACGCAAAAAAGAAGTCTATAGTATGACCATACATGTGAGGATAGAGACATGATGGATCCTTGGTACACGCAAAGAGAGTCTGCGGCTGGTGGGAGCAGATGGTGGGGGGGATCGATTACCGCTCTGGAGCAGGAGGATCGAAATCTTCCCGGGTGGCCTCGTTACTGGGCCGACAAGTGGAGCTTTAGCTCTGATTTGGGTGGAACCACGGAATACAACTTTCGTCCCTTAGGGACGGAAGTTTTTTTATTGCTTTCATGTTGCTTTTTGCGAAGCGGCTGAAATGGCAGAGTCAAGCAGAAAGCAACAAAAATGGAAGCCACTGTCCCCAAGCAGTGAATGTCTGTTTTTAGAAAGGAAGATACTATGATTACGATTCGTCTGAAAGACGGAAAAGAGAAGGAGTTCGAGAGCGCGGTATCTCTGGCGGATGCAGCGAAGGCGATCTCCAACAGCCTTGGCAAGAATGCGCTGGTGGCGAAGGTGAATGGCGAGCTGACGGATCTGCGCGATCCGATCGTGGATGGTGCAGAGGTGGAATTCTTCACGAAGGAGGATCCGGAAGGTCTTTTCACGCTGCGTCATACGGCGTCCCATGTGATGGCACAGGCGATCCAGCACCTGTTCCCTGGCGTGAAGTTTGCTATCGGACCGGCGATCGATGATGGCTTCTACTATGATCTGGACTCTGATCATGTTTTCAGCCAGGAGGATTTCGCAGCGATCGAGAAGGAGATGTCGAAGATCGCGAAGGAAAATATCCCGCTGGTGAAGAAGGTGCTGCCACGCGATGAAGCGCTCCAGTATTTCAAGGATAAAGGCCAGGACTACAAGGTCATGCTGATCGAAGATCTGCCGGAGGAGGAAACGATCTCTCTCTATGAGCAGGGTGACTTCACGGATCTCTGCGCGGGCCCGCATCTGAAGTCCACCGGCAAGGTGAAGACGTTCAAGCTGATGACGGTTGCTGGTGCTTACTGGCGCGGTGACTCCAAGAATAAGATGCTGCAGCGTATCTATGCGACGGCGTTCTTCAGCAAGGAAGATCTGGATCATTTCCTCTTCGTCCGTGCGGAAGCAGAGAAGCGCGACCACAGAAAGCTCGGCAAGCAGCTCGATCTGTTCTCCTTCCATGAAGAAGGCCCGGGCTTCCCGTTCTTCCATCCGAAGGGCATGATCCTCAGAAATAAACTGATGGACTATGAACGTGAGCTCTTCAAGGAATTCGGCTATGTGGAAATCATGACGCCGGTCATCCTGTCGAAGAAGCTGTGGCTGCAGTCTGGTCACTGGGATCATTACAAGGAAAATATGTACTTCACCCAGATCGATGAGGAAGACTATGCGATCAAACCGATGAACTGCCCCGGCGGAATCCTGTTCTTCAAGACGCAGCAGCGTTCTTACAGAGATCTTCCGATGCGTGTCGGCGAATTCGGCCTCGTTCATCGTCATGAACTGAAGGGCGCGCTGCACGGCCTCTTCCGCGTCCGTTGCTTCACGCAGGATGATGCGCATATTTTCATGACGCAGGAACAGATGAAGGATGAAGTCATCAAGTGCATGGCGATGTACCAGAAGATGTATGGTGTCTTCGGTCTGGAATACCATGTCGAACTCTCTACCCGTCCGGAAAACTCCATGGGCAGCGATGAGCTGTGGGAAATCTCCACGAATGCGCTCCGCGAAGCGATCGAGACGGCAGGTGTACCGTACCAGATCAATGAAGGCGACGGCGCTTTCTATGGACCGAAGCTCGATTTCCATGTACAGGACTCTCTGGGACGTACCTGGCAGTGCGGCACCATCCAGATGGATATGCAGCTGCCGGAACGTTTCGATGTGAACTATATCGGCGAAGATGGCGAAAAGCACAGAGCGGTCATGCTGCACCGCGCAGGCTACGGCTCTCTGGAACGTTTCATCGGCATCCTGATCGAACACTATGCAGGGGCTTTCCCGACATGGATCGCTCCGGTACAGGCGAAGATCATCCCTGTCACGGACAAGAATCTGGAATATGCGAAGTCTGTCGCAGCGGCTATGTCCGAGTCTGATATCCGTGTCGAAGTGGAAGAGGCCAATGAAACGCTGGGCTACAAGATCCGCAAGGCACAGATGGAGAAGGTACCGTACATGATCATCGTGGGCGATCAGGAAATGAAGGGTCACACCATTTCTGTCAGAAGCAGAAAGAATGGCGACCAGGGGTCCCAGTCTCTCCCGATGTTCGTCGCAAACCTGATCCGCGAAATCAAAGAACGGGAAAACTAAGATGGTTTACAAAGAATACCAGAGTGCTGATATCGCACGGGCCGCGCTCCGCATGTCTTTGACCGAGACGCGGGCAGATGAGAATGCGCTGAAGGAAAGGCTGGCGAAGGATGGTATCCGCGCTGTCGCTGTGAACTTTGGCGGGAAGTTTCTGGATATCCTTCCGAAAATTTTCGAATCGGCCATCGTGGCTGCCCAAAGGCAGAAGGTCATCTCTGATACTCATGTGGGGGATGGCTCTGTAGTCGGAGCCATGGAGTCTGCTATCGAGCAGGTGAAGCCGATGGCGATCGGCATGAATGTCGGCGGCAAGATCGGTATCGCCCGCTGGAATGAGCATCTCTGCGTCGCGATCTTCGTCGGCGTGGGTGTGCTTCATTTCAATGAGGTCACGGTGGGCATGGCGCACCGTGTCCTTCGGAATGATCTGCCTGATTGAGGAAATCATAAGGGACAGGGGGAATACTCATAGCTGTCCTGCATAAGAAAAGAGCCGGGGGTTTTTGCCTCCGGCTCTTTTTGATGGGAGAGAGGAAGCTGTTTTCTTGACAGAAAAAGCCGGAGGCGGTACATTGAATGAAATTCGATGGTTTGCTGGAATGGCATGATGCGTGGAGGCTTTATGAAGGAAAAAATCAGTTTGATTCAAATGGATGTGGCGCTGGGACAGGTGGAAAGAAATTATGAAAAGGCCGTGCAGCTGATGGAGCTTGCGCTGGCGGATAAGCCGGATATTCTTGTCCTGCCGGAAACGTTAAACACCGGTTTCTTTCCGTCGCCGGACAGCGCGCTGCATGCCGCTTCCGATGCGGATGGCGCGCAGACGAAAAAAGTATTCGGCGCATTTGCGAGGAAGCATGGCGTCAATATCGTAGCGGGCTCTGTCAGCGTTTTGGAAAATGGATGCGTTTTCAATCGAAGCTATATCTTCGATCGCAAGGGCGAGGTCGTTGCTTCCTATGATAAGATCCACGGCTTCAGCCCGATGGGAGAAACGAAGTCGTATACCGGCGGCTCTTCCACGGTACACTTTACGCTGGACGGGATCGCCTGCTCGATGGCGATCTGCTATGACGTGCGCTTTTGTGAGCTGATCCGGACAGAAGCATTGCAGGGCGTGGATCTGTTTTTCCTTCCCGCTGCCTGGCCGCTCGTCAGGAAGGAGCACTGGATCACACTTTCTAAAGCCAGAGCGATCGAGAATCAGATGTTTTTCTGCGCGGTGAATGAATGCGGCCGCGCCGGCAGCACGCAGTACGGCGGAAATTCTATGCTCCTCTCGCCCTTGGGGGAAGAACTGCTCCATCTGGGAGAAAAGGAGCAGGTGGCCACGGCGGAAATCGATACGGACGTACTGCAGGGTATCCGTGAGAGCATCAATGTATTTCGTGATAGAAGACCGGAATTGTATCATCTATAGAGAAATAGGGGAAAGGCGTTTCACCCTTTGATTGCTTGTGAGAGAGGGGGAGCGGGTTCAAGAGGGAGAGGCGCGGCGCATAAAAATCAGAAGCGCCGCGGAGTATCGATCATGGCGATGCCCGAAGGTAGGTTTTAGTCACCAGTCACTAGTCACCAGTCACTAATCCCCAGCCACCCCTATCGCAAAGAGCAACCATTTTTCAAAAAGTGCTTGACAAAAGTACCATGGATGGATATACTAATATGCGTAACTTACGTGCGGCCCGGTGGTGTAGTGGTCTAACATGCCGCCCTGTCACGGCGGAGATCGTCAGTTCAAATCTGATCCGGGTCGCCAGCGCGGAAGTAGCTCAGTGGTAGAGCACAACCTTGCCAAGGTTGGGGTCGCGGGTTCGAGTCCCGTTTTCCGCTCCATATGGCGGCATAGCCAAGCGGTAAGGCAGAGGTCTGCAAAACCTTTATCCCCAGTTCGATTCTGGGTGCCGCCTCCATATTATAATTATTTACATTCATATAGACCTGCCGGGGTGGCGGAACTGGCAGACGCAAGGGACTTAAAATCCCTCGGATCGTGAGATTCGTACCGGTTCGATTCCGGTCCTCGGCACCAATTTGAATGATGAGCCGGAGCGTGATGCTCCGGCTTTTTGTTGTTTGGAAATAAGCGCGTGGTTGGAAAAGGCTAGACATTAGATATCTGAAATCTCCAAGTCTCTTAATCCCTGGCCAACCAATGAATCGAGGCAAACTATGGCAAAGAAAGAAAAGAAAACGAATGTCATGCGCATTCTGGATAAAGAGAAGATTTCCTATGAGACGAAGTCCTATGACTACGATGAGGACAACCTCTCGGGCGTGCATGCGGCGGCAGAGCTCGGATATGATCCGGACATGGTTTTCAAGACCATCGTCACGCATGGTGACAAGACGGGCCCGGTGGTCTTCTGTCTGCCTTCCGAGAAGGAAATCGATCTCAAGGCGGCGGCGCGTGTGAGCGGGAATAAGAGCGTGGAGATGATCCATGTGAAGGAGCTTCCCAGCCTCACCGGGTATCTGCGCGGCGGGTGCTCGCCGATCGGCATGAAGAAGGCTTTCCTGACCTTCATCGATGAGAGCTGCCATCATCATGCGTCGATCAGCATCAGCGCGGGCCAGCGCGGCCGTCAGGTGGTGCTCTCGCCGGATGATCTGATCTCCCTCATCGGTGCGAAGACGGCGGATCTGACGGCGAAGTAGAGAGGCGGAAGCTGGGTTGCCTCATGATGCGTGAATGCGGACTTTTCCCCAAATGAGGAATGAAGGTGGCGGCTTCGCCGCCTTATCAATAGGGCTATGCCCGAAGGTTTCCTGCATAGCAGGTTTCCTGTCTCGGATTTCCAAACATCGACCATTTGGCCGCGGATGACAAAGATTTCTCGCTTGCGCTCGAAATGACGATACGAGAGAGTCGCTAGTCACAAGTCACCCTTCTCCTCATTCCTGCTTTCAAACTCCGCATCTTTCATGAATACCGCATATTAGGGAAACGCGGATTAAGGAAACACTGCGCGGCGCTTCTGACTTGATGCGCCGCACCAACCCCTTTGAACCTCTTGAACCCATAGAACCTGCCGAACCTCTTTGGCATGCGATCAAAGGGTAGCATGCCCCATGGACGAACCTGATCCCGATGACTGGATACCATGTCCGGTCATTGGGATTTTTTATTTTTCACTCTGCGTATGCTATAATAAAGTGATATTTTGGATACGTGTGAGTTGTTATATAAAGGATATATATATTATGGAAAAGAAGTATTTCACCCTGACCTATGGCTGCCAAATGAATGAATCGGACACGGAGCGCATCAACGGACAGCTGGAGGAGCTGGGATATACGCCGGCGGAGACGATGGAAGAGGCGGATATCATCATCATGAATACCTGCAGCATCCGTCAGAATGCAGAAGAGAAGGTCTATGGCAAGATCGGGGAGATCAAGAAGCTGAAGGATAAGAATCCTCATCTGCTTCTGGGGATCGCCGGATGCATGGCGCAGGAGAATAAGGGCAAGCTCATCGAGCGCATGCCGATCATTGATTTCGTCATCGGGCCGTACCATATCCATGACCTGAAGGAGATCGTTTCGAAGGAAGATGCGCGCGGAGGCCATGTGGTGAAGACGGAGAGAAATCCGCACAGTGTGAGTGACTACAGCGAGCTTCGTGCGGTGCGTAAGTCTCATGTCTTTGCATGGATCCCGATCATGCAGGGGTGCAACAAGTTCTGCACGTACTGCATCGTGCCGTATGTACGCGGCCGTGAGCTGTCGCGCAGTGTGGAGGATATCTCGCGCGAAATAGAGGGCCTCGCGAAGGAAGGCTATAAGGAAGTGACGCTCCTCGGGCAGAATGTGAATTCGTATGGTCTTGATTTCAGAAACGGGACGGACTTCGGGACGCTGATCCGCGCGATCGACAAGGTGGATGGCATCGAGCGCGTGCGCTATATGACGTCGCATCCGAGAGATATGACATTCGATATGGTGGATGCGATGGCGGATTCGCCGAAGGTGGCGCGTCATATGCATCTGCCTGTGCAGCATGGCTCGAATGAAATGCTGAAGAAGATGAATCGCGGATATACGATCGAGCATTTCAAGGAGCTGGTCTCCTACGTCCGCGAAAAGATGCCGGACATCGTGCTGACGACTGATCTCATCACCGGTTTCCCGGGAGAAACGGAAGAGATGCATCAGGAGACGCTCGCACTTTTGAAAGAGGTGCGTTTCGATTCGGCGTATACATTCATTTATTCGCCTAGAAATGGCACGCCGGCAGCGCGCATGACGGATCAGATCGATGAGGAGACGAAGCACCGCCGCCTGCAGGAGCTGATGGATGTGGAAAATGAGGTGAGCCTTTCTCTGAATCAGGCAATGGAGGGCAAGACCTATCCCATCATCGTCGAAGGCCCGTCGAAGCAGGAGGGTGTCTGGTATGGACGCACCTCGGGCAATAAGATGATTCTTTTCCCGTATCAGGAAGGCGTCAAGGTCGGTGATACGCGCGAAGCGAAAGTCGAGGTCGGACAGACGTGGGTGCTGAAAGGGAAATTGGTGTAGTTTCGAGGGGAAAATGAGGAATTAGGAATGAGGAATGCGAAATGAGAAATGGCGGAGCGGCGCACAAATAAAAAGCGCCGCGAGATTTGATCATCCTTCGCATCGATATTCTTTGCCCTTTGGGCATCTCCTTTAGGGAAGAAGACTTTTTCATTGGAACGCGGCGCTTTATGAATTTTATGCGCCGCACAACCATTTCTCATTTCTAATTTCGCATTTCTAATTCAGCAAATTATATTTGATTTCATGTTTTCCAAAAGAATGGAGCGAAGAGACCATGGCCAAAACGCCCTTGATGGCACAGTATAAGGAAGTCAAAGAGAAATACCAGGACTGTCTGCTTTTTTACCGTCTGGGCGATTTCTATGAGCTTTTCTATGACGATGCGCTGACGGCGTCGCATGAGCTGGAGCTGACGCTGACGGGGAAGTCGGCGGGGCAGGATGGCCGCGTACCGATGTGCGGGGTGCCTTTCCATGCGGCAGAGCTCTATATTTATCGGCTGATCCAGAAGGGGTACAAGGTCGCGATCTGCGAGCAGCTGGAAGACCCGAAGAAGGCGAAGGGGCTGGTCAAGCGCGATGTCATCCGTGTCATCACGCCGGGGACGATTCTTTTTGAAAATTCCATCGCAGATAAGTCGAACAATTATCTCATTTACCTCTTAGAGGCGGATAAGGAGATCGCCGCGGTGCTCGCCGATGTCTCGACGGGGGAGTGCTGGTGGGGCACTTGGGATAAGAAGAAGGAGCAGGATGCCTTCTTCGATCTTCTGTCGGTATACAATCCCGCGGAAGCGGTGTGTCTCGTGTCAGATGATTTCTACGAGAAGCTCTCCCGCTTCGCTGCGGCGCGCCTCGGGGCCTGTCTCCTGACGCGAAGGGATGACGGGGAAGAGGGCGAGATCCCAGCGGCGGCAGCGCCCATAGAAAATCGCCATGTGCAGAAGGCTTTCGCCCTTCTTTCAGGATATCTCAAAGAGGTCATGCGCTCGGAGGCGGCGGATTTCCATGATCCGCGGCCGATCCGTGAGGATCACACGCTGACGCTCACGGAGGAATGCCTTCGAAATCTGGAAATCACGCGGAATATGCGTGACGGCGGGCGGCGCGGCACGCTCCTGGAGCTTCTCGACTATACGCATACAGCGATGGGGGCGCGCCTCTTGAAGCGCTCTCTGGAGCGGCCGCTGACGGATGTGAACCGCATCATGCTGCGCCAGTCGGCGATCGAGGAGCTGACGCAGCATATGACGGAGCTTTCGCGTCTGGAAGAGATGCTTTCCGGCGTCTTTGACTTCGAGCGTATTCTTTCCCGTATCGAGGCGAATTCGACTTCGCCCAAGGACCTGCTCTCTCTGAAGGCGACGCTTCGCGTGGTGCCGCAGGTGAAGCAGCTCCTCTCCGGCGCAGGTTCGGTGCTTTTGAAGAAGCTGAACAGCCAGCTCTCGCCGCATGGCCCTGTCTTTGACCTTTTGGACCGCGCGATGAATGAGAATGGGACGGGCAATATCAAGGACGGCAAGTACATCCGGGAAGGCTTCTCCGCTGAGCTGGATGAAGTGCGTTCGCTGTCGGAAAACAGCCAGAAGTACATCCAGGACTTGGAAGAGAAGGAAAAGGAAAAGACGGGCATCAAGCTCAAGATCGGCTTCAATAATGTGTTCGGTTACTATTTCGAGATCTCCAATGCGAATAAAGTCCCTGTCCCTGCGTACTATGTGAGAAAACAGACGCTGGTGAATGCGGAGCGCTACATCACTCCGGAATTGAAGGAATTCGAGACGAAGGCGCTGTCTGCCAAAGAAAAGACTGAGCAGCTGGAGCTCAAGATTTATCAGGCGGTGAAGGCAGAAATCCGCCCGGAAATCCCTGATATGCAGAAGACGGCGCGCGCGCTCGCGGCGGTGGACTGCCTCGCCAGTCTTGCGCGGGCAGCGATCAAGGACCGCTACATCCGTCCGTCGATCATCAGCCCGAAGGATGGGTATATTTCCATCAAAGACGGCCGTCATCCGATGGTCGAGCATGCCTTGCAGAGAGATATGTTCGTCCCGAATGATACGGAGCTGAATCATAGAAATCAGGAGATCCTGGTCATCACGGGGCCGAATATGGCCGGCAAGTCGACCTACATGCGTCAGGTCGCTGTCCTCACCATCATGGCGCAGGTGGGCTCTTTCATTCCTGCAAGGAGCGCGGTCTTCGCGCCGGTTGACCGTATTTTCACGCGCGTGGGCGCGACGGATGACATTTCTACGGGGCAGAGTACCTTCATGGTGGAAATGCAGGAGGTGTCCTACATCCTTAGGCATGCGACGAAGAACAGTCTTATCATTCTGGATGAAATCGGACGCGGCACGAGCACCTATGACGGTATGAGCATCGCGAAGGCGGTCGTGGAGTACATCGACCAGAAGATCCACGGCTATACGCTCTTTGCGACGCACTACCATGAGCTTTCCGATATGGCAGAGACGAGCCCGCGGATCAAAAATTACACGGTGTCCGTCAAGGAGCGGGGGAAGGATATCACCTTCCTGCGCCGTATCGTGCCGGGCTCGGCGGATCGCAGCTATGGCATCCATGTCGCGCGTCTCGCGGGACTTCCTGAGTCGCTGCTTGCCAGAGCCGACGAGATCCTTCTGGGACTGGAGAATGAGGATGGGAAGAGCCTTCCTGCTCCGAAGAGGCCGGAGGCGGGAGCTGGCGCGATGGATCTTTTCAGCTCGCCCATCATTGACGAGCTGGCGAATCTCGATGTCATGAGCAAGACACCGATCGAAGCGATGGAAATCTTATTCCGTTTGAGCCGTGAAGCGAAGGAGGGACGCTGATGGCTTTGATTCATGTACTGGATGAAGTGACAGCGAACCAGATCGCGGCCGGTGAAGTGGTCGAGCGTCCGGTGAACGCAGTCAAGGAAATGGTAGAAAATGCCGTGGATGCCGGTGCGAGCGATATAGAGGTGGAGATCGCGGATGGCGGGCTCACCTATATCCGTGTCACGGACAATGGCAGCGGCATGTCGGTGGAGGATGCGAAGCTCTCCATCGTGCGTCATGCGACGAGCAAGATCTCAACGGTGGATAACATTTATCACATCGCCTCGCTGGGCTTTCGCGGAGAGGCGCTGGCGAGCATTTCCTCTGTCTCCCGCACGGCCATCACGACCCGGCGCATGGAAGATGTGGAGGGCACGATCGTCGAAGTTGAAGGCGGGACAGTCAGCGAAGTGAAACCGATCGGCGCGCCGGCAGGCACGACGATCGAAGTGCGCGATCTCTTCTATAATGTGCCGGCTCGGAAGAAATTTCTGAAATCCGAACGCACCGAGGCCAGCCGCATCAATACGATGATGGGGAAGCTGGCGCTCGCGAATCCGGATATTTCCTTCCGCCTCATCAATAATGGACGCACCGTCATCGAGACACCGGGAAACGGCCGTCTCCTCGATGTCGTGTCCGCACTCTACGGCACGAAGACGGCTGGCGAAATGCTCGAAGTCTCCGGCGAAAACGAAAGGGGCATCCTTTCGGGGCTCATTTCCAAGCCATCGCTTTTGAAGAGCAGCCGCCAGTACCAGACGCTCATCATCAACCGCCGCGTCGTCGAGAGCAGCGCGGTGTCGAAAGCCGTCGACAATGCTTACCACTCGCTGCTCCCCAGGAATGGATACCCGATCCTCGTCCTCGCCTTCACCGTCGCTCCCGAGTCGATCGACGTGAATGTGCATCCGCAGAAGCGGGAAATCAAATTCTCGGATGAGCAAAGCATCTTCCGTCTCGTCTATCACAGCGTCCTGCAGTCGCTGACGACGAAGGATACGCCGGACGAGATCGCACGCGAAATGATCAAAGACCCGGGGCATCAAGTGGCCAAGGAAGGAGACTTCGACCTGACGTCTGTCAAGGTCGAAGAAGCGCGCTCCGTGGGGCCTGACATCGGGCTCACCGAAAAAGAAAAGGATCCCGCGCGCTGGGGAGAGCCGGGCGCAGCCTATGCGAGAGAAGAACGGCGCCCGATGCCTGTCTGGCATCCGCAGGGAAAGCCGGCAGGAGAAAGGCGGGAAATCCCCTTTACGCCTTCGATTTCCAAAGAAAAACTTTTCTCGAAAGAGTCCGTCTTCCCGGGCGTAACGCATGAAGAAAAAGAAACACTCACGCCCGAAGTGCTCTTCGACGCGCCGAAAGCGGAAGAGCCGATCATCCCCTTAGGACAGGTCTCCAAGTGCTTCATTCTCTGCCAGCGCGGGATGGATCTTTTCATCATCGACCAGCACGCGGCGCATGAGCGCGTCCGCTATGACCGTCTGGCGGCGCGTGCGGAGGGCATCCCGGTGCAGGAGATTCTGGTGCCCTACCTTCTCCATGCCGACCCCGAGGATCTCACGCTCTTGGAAGAGCATGAGGAAGATCTGGCGCGTCTTGGCATCACCTTTGAGCAGGCAGGCCCGGACGTCATCCGCATCACGGGAAGTCCGGAGGATCTCTCGGAGGCGGACATGGACCGTGTGATGAAAGACATCACGCGCGCTTTCCACGAGAAGGACGTGCCTTCGCCGGAAACGATGCGTCATCGCATGATGGCGTATGCCGCCTGCCGCGGTGCGATCAAGCGCGGGGATCCCTTGAATATCCGGCAGATGAAAGAGCTCATCGTCGATCTCTTCCATACGAGCCGCCCCTTCGTCTGCCCGCATGGCCGCCCGACCATCGTGAAATTCACCCCCGAAGAGCTGGGCAGGCTCTTCAAACGCCCATGAGGACGGGCGTCACGACCATTCGCCATGCGGACTCTTCCATCATCAAAGAGGCGAAGCGGCGCGGAGAAGCGCTGGGATTTCCCTACATCCCGCGCGGCGATACGCTGGAAGAGATGACGGAGGAGACAGGGCTTTCCGGCTTCCTCATTTACGGAAAGCAGCTCCCGCTTTACTGGTCGAAGGGTGAGGAGTACCGCTTCCATATGGGGACGGCGGTGCTGAGGACCACGCAGCTGCGAAAAGGAAATCCGGACCGCCTCTGCGCGCTCCTTCCTGCGGACGGATCCTGCGATGTACTCGACTGCACCTTCGGGCAGGCAGGAGACTCAAGTACGATGTCATGGTTTTTGACGGGCCGCGGGCACGTGACCGCGCTCGAGAAAAGCCCCATCCTCTATGAGGTGGGGCGCGCCGGCATCGCAGGCTACGAGGATAAAGACAAGAGCCTCACTGATGCCGTCCGGCGGATCCACCTGATCCATGCCGACTATAGAGAGTATCTGGCAGGCTCACGGGATGACGCTTACGATGTCATCTATTTCGACCCCATGTTCCGCCATCCCGTGAAGCGCAGAGAAAATGATATGGAAGGCTTCCGCGCGGCAGCGGCGTATGACAGCCTGACGGCGGAGATCTTGCGAGAAGCTCTCCGCGTTTCCCGGGTGAAAGTCATCGTGAAAGAACGCCCCTTCGCCGGCATTTTTAGAAATCCGATCTTCACGAACGTCTTCATGAAAAGAGGGCAGTCGACCGCGTATGGGGTGATAGAGAAGCGGTGACTGGTGACTGGTAGCTAGGGATTAGTGGCTGGGGATTAGGAGCCTCGAGTGACTGGTGACTAGTGACTGGTGACTAAATACTAACTTCGGGCATCGCCACTATCTGTACCTTGCGGCGCTTCTATATTTTTATGCGCCGCACCAGCACTCCTCACTCCTCACTCCTAACTCCTAATTCCTAACTGGCGAGCAAAGCTTTCACCCGTAATCAAGGGACGGTACGCCCCAGGGCTACCCCTAATCCCTAGTCCCTAGCCCCTAGTCACCAGTCACCAGTCCCTAGTCACTATTTTTCCCCGAAAGGAGCTTCACCATGCCCAAAGAAAAACTCATCACCATCCTTGGCCCGACGGCTTCGGGGAAGACGGCGCTCGGCGTGTACCTCGCGAAAGCGCTGGGCTCGGTCGTGATTTCCGGAGATGCCTTTCAGGTGTACCGCCGCATGGATATCGGGACAGCGAAGGTGACGAAAGAAGAGGCGGAGGGCGTGCCTCATTTCCTCGTGGACTGCATGGAGCCGACAGAAAGCTACTCGGCCGCGGATTTTCAGGAAAAAGCGAAGACCATCATTCATGAAGAAAATGAGAAGGGCCGCATCCCGATCGTCGTCGGCGGGACGGGGCTCTACATCCAGTCGCTCTTGGAAGGCTACGAATTTCTTCCCAAAGTCGGGGGAAGGAGCCGCTGGGAGCGCCTCCTTGCCGAAGAGGGGAAGGAAGCACTCATCGAAGAGCTCCAAAAGCGGGGCGCAGACGTGCCGCCCGATCCGCAGCGCATGGTGAGAAAGCTCGAGCTTCTCTCCTCCGGCAGCGAGGCGAGAGAGGCGGGCAAAGCCCATACGCTCGTCTATGACGGTCCGGTTTTGGGAATTGCTATGGACAGGGCGATATTATATGATAAAATAAATAAGCGGGTCCACCAGATGATGGAAGCAGGACTCTTAGAGGAAGTCAGGTCACTTTTGGAAACGGGCGTCCCAGAAACTTGTCAGGCCATGAAGGGCATCGGCTATCGCGAGATGATCCCTGTGGTACGCGGCGAGCGCACACTGGAAGAAGCTGAGGAGCTGATCCAGAAGAATACCCGTCACTTTGCAAAAAGGCAGCTGACCTGGTACAGACGAATGCCATATATTCACTGGGTGGAAAAAACACCATCAGACGGAGACATATGGTACAGGGAAATCTTAGCCTATGTCATTTCACAAGTTAGAGGAGAATCACAAGATGGAAGGTAAAATGAATCTGCAGGACACATTTTTGAATGAAGCAAGAAAGGAAAACGTGCCGGTCAGCATCTTCCTGATGAATGGTGTCCAGCTCAAGGGCAAAGTGAAGTCCTTCGACAGCTTTACCGTGCTTCTGGTCAGCGAGAACCGCTCCCAGCTGATTTACAAGCATGCCATATCTACAATTCAGAGGATTTGAACAATAACAATGGATAAAAAACTGAAACAGATCAAAAACGAGGCGCTCGAACTTTGTGCGCCTGTTTTTCATGAGATGGAAGAAATTTCCCTCTACAACACGCAGAAAGTCCTCGAAGCTTTCCGCAAGCATCACCTCTCGGCGTATCATTTCGCACCGTCCTACGGCTATGGCTATGATGATCCCGGCCGCGGCAAACTCGAGGAGATCTGGTGCGACGTTTTCAAATGCGAGGCGGCTCTCGTCCGTCCGCAGTTCGTCTCCGGCACCCATGCTCTGGGGACCGTCCTTCTCGCCCTCCTCGAACCGGGCGATACCATGCTTTCCGCTGTCGGCACTCCCTATGACACCATGCAGAGCGTCATCGGCATTTCCGGCAACGCTCCTGGAAATCTGAAGTCCCGCGGTGTCCATTACAAAGAAGTGCCGCTCAAAGGCGACACCTATGATCTGGAAGGCATCGCCGCCATGGTCGATGAACACACCAAGCTCGTAGAGATCCAGCGTTCGCGCGGCTACAGCCTCAGAAACTCCCTCTTCCCGGAAGACATCAGGAAGATCATCGACGTCGTCAAAGCAAAGAATCCGAAGACCATCTGCTTCGTGGATAACTGCTACGGCGAATTTACAAACAAAGAAGAACCGATCGAGCTCGGCGCAGACATCACCGCCGGCTCCCTTATCAAGAATGCCGGCGGCGGATTTGCACCGACCGGTGCCTACATCTGCGGCAGAAAAGACCTCGTCGAGCGCTGCGCGCACCAGCTCACTGTCCCCGGTCTTGGGGACGAGATGGGCTCCTACGCGGCTTCCTATCGTCCCTTCTTCGAAGGCCTCTTCCTTGCGCCGCACATGACCCGTCAGGCTGTGATGGCAGCGGAATTCTGCGCCGCCGTTTTCCAGAAGCTCGGCTTTGCCGTGACGCCGGAGCCGGGGCATCTTCGCACCGACCTCATCACGACGGTCGCTTTGAACAGCGAAGAAAACATGTGCCGATTCGCCGAAGCCATCCAGAGCTGGTCGCCTGTCGACTCCGACGCGACCCCGGTGCCAGGCCCGATGCCCGGCTACGTCGATCCCATCCTCATGGCAGCCGGCACCTTCGTACAGGGCTCCACGATCGAAATGTCCGCTGACGGTCCTGTCCGTCCGCCTTATATCATGTACTTCCAGGGCGCGCTCACCTTCGAACACGCCGTCCTTGCCGTCATGGGCGCGGCAGAGAAGATTCTGGGGAAATAGTGACTGGTGACTAGTAGCTAGGGACTAGGACGATACGGGATGACTGTAGTCGCCATATATCTTTCATAACATAACAAAAGCGCGCTTCCGATGATTCGGGGCGCGCTTTTTGGCTGTGAATGATTTTCCCTTTCCATCGGGACGGGGAACCGCGCCAGCGGCGCTCGGGTGCTTATGTGAGAGCCACTATGTTTGCAGACGCATTTCCTGTTTGGCTCAGCCGTCTTTCATACCGCAGGTACCCTATCCGCCCCTTCGGGGCACCTTCCCCTTGAGGGGAAGGCTGAATCGGTGCGCGAAGCCGTCACATTCATTTCTTATTCGAGCAGTGCTTTCACACACAATCAAAGGACGAGACGTCCCACCGGTTCACCCAAATCCCTGACTACCAATCCCTCACCACTAAGCCCTGCCCACCGCGAATCTTTTATGATACAATGAAATGCAAATCACATCCGCAATGGCGGAGGAAAGAGGAACGCAAATGGGAAAACAAATCCTTCTTGTCAATGATCTTCCCGGCTACGGCAAAGTAGCACTGGCAGCGATGATGCCGGTCTTGGCGCACATGGGTCACATCACCTACAATCTGCCGACGGCACTGGTATCGAATACACTGGACTACGGGAAATTTGAAATTCAGGACACCACGCACTTCATGCGGAACACACTCAAGGTCTGGCAGGAGCTCGGTTTTACCTTTGATGCGATTTCCACAGGCTTCATCGTTTCCCACGAGCAGGCGGATCTGATTTCCTCCTACTGCTGCGAGAAGAGGAAGACAGGAACGAAGATCTTCGTCGATCCCATCATGGGAGACGAGGGGCATCTCTACAACGGCCTTACCGAAGACACCGTGAAGGAAATGCGGGAGCTTGCGAGAAATGCGGACTACATGGTGCCGAACTATACGGAAGCCGCCCTCATCGCAGGCGCGACGTACAAGGCAGAAGGCCTCACGTGGGAAGAGGCGAAAGCACTCTTGAACAAGCTCCATGCCATGAGCCAAGGCTCGGTCATCATCACCAGCGCGAAGGTCGATGGAGAAGACGCTGTCGCAGGCTATGATGCCGCGCGCGACGAATATTTCCTCCGTACCTTCACCATGGTGCCGATCCGCTTCCCGGGAACGGGCGATATTTTCTCCTCCATCTTCATGGGAGAGATCCTGAATGGCGAGCCGCTCATTCGCTCCGTCGAGAAAGCGATGGGCGCGGTGAAGCTCCTCATTATGAAGAATAAGGACAGCCAGGACACCTTCAAAGGGATCGCCATTGAAAATTCGCTGGAGGTGCTTGATTGATGCCAAGAAGACCGAAGATCCGTATCACGCTCATCAATCGCAAAGGCCCCTGTCCCTGTCACCGCGGACATCGTGTGGGGGACTCGTGGGATTTCGACAAGGACAGAGGAAATCTCTGCCCCATGGCGATGCACGTTGCCTTCCCCTATGTAGATATCCTTCGCTACGGCGGCGAGATCCCCCAGCAAGGCGTGGAGAAGGGCACGGCCCTCTTCTGCTGCCCGGATGTCGATACGATCAATGTGTTTAAGATAGAGAAATTGAGTGACTAGCGACTAGGAGACAAAGAGACTAGGAGATATTAGACTCTCCCGTATCGTCATTTCGAGCGAAGCGAGAAATCTTCCATGCAGACCGATCAACGAAGGATGTTTGAAAGTAGAAATACGTAGCACCGAGGCGTCGTTTCCGTATTAGTGCCTATGTGATACTGACCGCAGTGCGAGGGAAACGCTGATTAAATCGCAGAGTCAGATTTCATATGGATTTTTATACATAGCTTCGTCATCATCTTCCTTAAATAGCT
>CAVBQN010000015.1:0-29389 GCA_963597545.1 Fusicatenibacter saccharivorans | reverse complement strand
ACTTTCTTTAGAAAATATGTTACAGCTTTTACTAAAGATTAGCAAGTAGGGAAAATGATCAGTTGTCCTGACGCTCATAGAACGATTCAGACTGTAGAATTGGTTCAGCATAATAACTCTTTGAATTCTCAATTTTTTCTAAAATTAATCGTTCCCCTCTTTTCAAAGACGCATCCTCATTATATAATTAGATAATTTTGTGCGTCTTTCGCACTATATGATTTTCAGGGTCATTGTCTGCACAAGATCAGACACGCAGGGGAGGTATTATGTCGGAAAAATCTTTGGAAGAATTGGAATTTGAGGAAACTGGCGTCACCCGGAAGGAACGATGGAAGGTCATGTGGGCTTCGATCGTCGGGTATGCGATGGATGGACTGGATGTTTTGATCCTGTCCTTTGCCATGGCAGCGATCGTTGCGGAGTTTGGTCTGACGCTCGGGGAAGGCGGGCTGATCGCGACGTACACGCTGATCGGTACGGTCCTTGGCGGATATCTCTTCGGCGTCTTTGCGGATTACTTCGGTCGTGTGCATACCTTTGCACTGACCATCATCATTTTCTCGATCTTCACCGGTGCCTGCGCTTTTGCCGACAATGTCATGCATCTCAATATCCTTCGTTTCCTGGCAGGGCTCGGCCTTGGCGGGGAATACGGGATCGGCATGACGCTTGTTACGGAGACCTGGCCGGCAGCGAAGCGAGCGCGTGCTACGGCGGGCGTGGCGATGGGCTGGCAGGCGGGGGCTGTACTCGCTGCGATCCTGGCGGCTGTCGTTCTTCCTGATTACGGATGGAGAGGCCTTTTCCTTGTGGGCGTTATTCCGGCGCTGCTGGCGGCATGGGCGCGCCATGGCTTGAAGGAACCACCGATGTGGCTGAAGCGCAAAGAGCTGAAGAAGCAGCTGAAAGCAAGAAAAGCGGCTGGAGAGATGCTGACGGCGGAAGAAGAGGAAGAGCTCGAGGAAGCAAGCAAGTTCCCTCTCGCGCATCTGTTCTCCAGCCCGTCGAAGACGGTGACTACGATTTCTCTCACCATCATGACGAGTGTGCAGAATTTCGGCTATTACGGCATTATGGTGTGGCTGCCGATGATCCTTCTGAAGGAGCACGGCCTTTCCACAAAGTCGATGTCCGGCTGGATGGTTGTCACGGTCATCGGGATGATCGCAGGCATTTATGTTTTCGGTTATCTCTCGGACCGTTTCGGCCGTAAGAAACCGTACCTGCTCTTCTACGTGTGTGCGGCAGCGATGGTGTATGTGTATGTCAATCTGGGAACGCCGCTCCTCTTGCTCTTCGGCGGTGCGATGCTCGGCTTCTTCTGCAATGGCATGATGGCCGGCTATGGTACGCTGCTTTCTGAAAACTATACGACGGATGCGCGCTCGACGGCGCAGAATTTCATCTTCAATACGGGCCGTGCGGTCGGCGGTTTTGCCCCGGCGATCATTGGTGCGCTGGCACAGGCGAATGGCTTCTCTGCGGCTTTCGCTCTGCTATCCTGCGTGTACCTCGCGGCAGCACTCAATGTCCTTTTCTTCATCAAGGATACCAAGGGTGTGGCGATCAAATAGTCGCTGGTGACTGGGCAATGAAAAAGACTCGTGAATCTCACGAGTCTTTTTTATTGGCTTGACTTATAATCCTAGGGAAACGCTGATTCAATCGCAGAGTCGGATTTCATATGGATTTTTATACATAGCTTCGTCATCATCTTCCTTAAATAGCTCGCTATTCGCGTCAGATGATTCCTTGCTCTGTATAAAAATCCAAGAATGAAATCTGACAACGATTTAATCAGTGTTTCCCAGTGCTTCTTCGCAGGTGGCTGGCATTTCCGGTACGGGCGTCTTGAACCATTTTTCGTGGAGCTCATTCAGCGTACCCTTCTGCTTCAGGTCGGCGATGGCTTTATTGACCTGCTGCTGCAGTTCTTTATTGTCTTTATTGAAGCCAAAGGCGAAGTACTGGACTTTGGAGTCCGGCACATCGACCACGCGGAAATTGTCCTTGCCGTCTGTCGCGACGAAGTAGTCTGCGGCCGGTTTGTCGAGGATGCCCGACTTCGCACCGCCTGCTTTGAGTTCCATCACGATATCTGATGCATGGTCGAAGCCGCGGATCTTCATGCCCTTATCCTGGGCGTAGTACGCGGCTGTCGTACCCATTTGTACGGCGACTTCGGCGCCGTCCTGCATGTCTTCGACAGAGTGGATCGGGCTGTCCTTCGGGGTCACGACCGCAAGCTTCGTCGCATAGAAGGGGGCGGCGAAGAGGATCTTGCCGGCTCTTTCTTTCGTGGCTGTCATGCCGGAAGCCGTCATGTCGACTTCATGCGACTGCAGAGACGGGATGAGTCCGTCAAATGCAATGTTCTTGAATTCAACATCGCGGCCTAGTTCTTTCGCTACCGCGCGCACTACGTCGATCTCATAGCCGGTATAGTCTTTTCCGTCTTTGGATTTAAATTCAAAAGGCACATACGTCGCATTCGTAGCCACTTTCAGCGGGGCTTTGCCCGATGCCGCGTCCGTCTTCTTCTCGCTGCCGCAGCCGGATGCAAGTCCGAGTGCGAGCACGGCCGCTGCGGCCAGTGCCAATCCCTTTTTCCAAGTTTTCATTCTTATCGCCTCTTCTAAAATGCATAATCATAAAATGATGTACATATTATATAAAGCGGTATGCGATTTGTCCACGAGAAATCAAAAGGATATGCTTGGAGAAGCGACTGCGCCGCAGTATAAAGGCGGGCGATGCTCGAAGGTGAGCGGGTAGCAGGTTTCCCGTTTGAGTTTGTCTGATGGGAGCCGTTTGAACGAGAATGACAAAGATTTCTCGCTTCGCTCGAAATGACGATACGAGAGAGACTGATGTCTTCTAGTCTCTTAGTCTTCCCTGCACTTGAGATTCCTAATCCCTAGCTACCAGTCACTAGTCACGAGTCACTCGTCCCCCAGGCTCCCATTGCGCTACTTCGATGGCTTTCCCGAAGGTGAAGGACCAGAGGTAGAGGTGCTTGACGGGTTTTCCCAGCAATTTCTCGGCGGATTCGCCGTAGACCTGGAGCTGGATCTTGTAATGGGCTTTCAGCTCTTCTTCGGTCATGGTGCGGTCGGTCTTGTAGTCGATGATGGTGAGGCCGTCTGCTTCTTCCACGAGGCAGTCCATGATGCCCTGCAGGAAGAGGGTCTCGCCCTCTTCGCACTGCGGGTAGAAGGAATGGGCGGGAAGGAGGATGGAGAAGGGCATTTCCTTCCTTACGGTAGCGGCTCTTCGCATCAAAGCGGCGAGGGGGCCTTGGGCAAAGGTGAGGAGGGCTTCTACGGGATTGCGAGCTTTTCGATGGGAGAGGAGGACCTTTGTCTCTTCTTCGGTGAAGACGTGCTTGTCGGAAAGGACGCGGATGTGTTTTCTGAGGGCGTCTTCGGTGGGGGAAAGGGCAGTGAAGTCGATCATTTCCATCGCCTTGTGCATGAGGGTGCCGAAGGAGGTGCCGCTATACAGGGGGGCGTCCTCGCTTAGGAAGGCGGGCGGCGTGCTGTAGTCAGCAGGAAGATCCTCTGTCTTTGCTGCGCTCTCGAGGTCGCCCGCAAGGATAGAGGAGGCGTAGGGCGCTTCGCCCCCGGCATATTCTGCCTCTTCGCGGAGCTTGACGGCGGCGGTGGCGGTGAGTTTGGCCGGGGTCGCTGTCGCACCGGGGAAGGCGTAGTGCCAGGTGAGCTGTCGGGAGAGCCAGTCAGGGACGGTTTCCGGAAGATGGGCGAGGAAGGCCTCTCTATCGAAGGCGGGGGATGTGTCCTTTTCTTCCTTCGCCGTTTCCGGCTTCTCACTCTCTTCGAGGAGGGCTTTCTCGCTTTCTGTGAGCAGGTCTTTCTGGGAGATGATGCGGAAATCAAAGTGGGAGTGATCGCCCGCAGCATCGCCTTGGAAGGAGGGGATCTTCTCGAGGCGGCTCCAGACAGGGGAGAGGTCTCTGTGGTGGAGTGCGGCGGGGAGGATCCAGTCCAGGTAGGAGCGGGCATGGGAGATGAGGTGCGAGGGGAGCGGGAGTGGCGTATCATTTCCGCTGCCGGCGAGTGGGGTCATGCAGGCAGCGAGGACTTTCTCCGCGTCCTTGACGGAAGCGGTGAGGTAGAGGGTATCGCGGGCACGAGTCATGGCGACGTAGAGGAGGCGTGCTTCTTCGGCACGGCTTTCACGCTCGGAGGCGGCGCGGACGGCGTACCAGTAGAGGGAGGGCCAGCGCAGGCGTCTTTCGATGTCGAAGTATTGGATACCGAGGCCGAGCCCTTTGTGGCAGAGGGCGATGCCGGTCATGTCCGAGGCGTTGAAGTTTTTCGCGAGGTCGGCGAGAAAGACGACGGGAAATTCCAGTCCTTTGCTGCTGTGGATGGTCATGATACGGACGGCATCGGTAGAGACGGCGTCGGTCTTTGTCTGGAAACGGCCATCGCCCTTGAGCAGGCTCGACAGCTCTGTGAGGAAGGGGTAGAGACCGTTGTGCGTGCCTGTGTCGCGCGCGCGGGCGAGCTCATAGAAGGAAAGCAGGTGGGCGCGGCGGGCATGTCCGCCGGGAAGGCCGGAGACGTAGGTGAGGTAGTCGGTGTCCTCCCAAATCTCCTGAAGGAGTGGTGCGATGCCGCCTTGCACGGCATGCTCGCGCCATGCGCTAAAGTGGGTGAGGAAGGCGGACAGGGCGTCGGCCTTTTCTCTGGAGAGCAGGGGCGCGGCTTTTTCGAGGAGCGGGAAGAGATGGTCTGCCTCGTTTTCTTTCATGAGGAGACGGAGACGGGCGAGGTCTGTCTCCGTGAGTCCTACGAAGAAGGAGCGGAGCACGGCGGTGAGCGGCAGGTCCTGCAGCGGGTTATCCAGGATCTGAAGGAGAGCGATGAGTGTCTGTACTTCCAGATTCTTCACATAGTCATCGTCTCGGGAGGAGACGGCAGGGATGTGATGCTCCTTCAGGATCTTGAGCAGGGCGGGGCCTTTCGAGGCGATGGAGCGGAGGAGGATCACGATGTCTCCATACCGGATGGGGCGGAAGGTGCCGTCCTTATTCATCACCTGCCGTCCTTCTTGGATGAGGCTTTCGATATGGCTGGCGATGAGGCGGCCTTCGGCGTCGATCGTGGAGATCTCCTTGAGCTCGGGCCGGTCCGTCTCGGCGAGTTCGCTGCCGTCGATGAGCTCGATCGTGACGCGGCCGCCCACGTAGTTTTCAGGGCGCGTTTCTTCGCATCGTCCCGGGTAGAGGGCTTCGGCGTCACCGTAGGTGAGCTCCAGATTTTTCTCTGTCATGAGCTGCCGGAAAAGATAGTTGATGGAGGAGAGGACGGCGGCATCGCTTCGGAAGTTGCGGTTCAGGTCGATGCGCTGACCGCCTTCCCCATCTGTAAGGAAGCGGTGGTACTTGGAAAGGAAGATCGTGGGGTCGGCTTGCCGAAAGCGGTAGATGCTCTGCTTGATGTCGCCGACAAGGAAACGGTTATGTCCGTTCGAGAGGAGGGTGGTGATGAGCTCCTGAATGCCATTCGTATCCTGATACTCGTCGATCATGACTTCCTTGTAGTTTCTTCGGATGGAGAGTGCGGCTTCGGAGGGGAAATCTTCGGCGTGCTCGGGGGTGAAGTCAGGATCTTTTGTATCGAGCAGAAGGGCGAGTGTATAATGCTCGAGGTCATTGAATTCCATCACGCCCTCCTGTTTCTTCCTTGCTAGGTAGCTGCGTCCGAAGTCGAGCGCGAGTGCGGAGAGGACCTTGACTTCCGGGGCCATGGCGCGGGTCTCTTTGATCCATTGCGAGGGCGTAATGGAGAGAAAGGGGAGGAGCTTTTTCTTATAGGTATCTTTGGTCATGTCGCGAAGAGTTTTGATCGCTTCCGCTTCCGGAGATCTGCTAAAATCCGTGGACTTGATGCCGTAGGCTTTGGCTTTGGCAGCGGAGAGGCCCGGCATTTTTTTCGGGGTAAAGGAGGGCATGGCGTAGAGTGCCTGCCAGGTGGTGACTTGGGCGAGGGAGGAGAAGAAGGCGTACTCTTGGCTGAGCGTCTCGCCGTAGACATCGCGCGCGATGTCATGCAGATCCAGCAGGGAGAAGCTCTGCCGGTACAGGTCGCAGATCTTTCCGGCGGTGTCGATGAGCTCGGATAGGATGGGCTGCGTCCATGGGAGGGTGTCGAGCGTGGCATCCCCCGGGATCTCATAGGCGGAAGGGAGGCGCGTGAGCCAGACGTCCGGGAAGGGCATGGAGGAGGCGTAGCGGTGCATGCGCAGGATCATCTGGCGCAGGGCCTGGTCCTGATGGCCGCTTGCAAAGAGGTCGCAGGTGGTGAGGAAATCAGGATCTCCCTCCTCATACCAGCGCTCGAGGACTTCTGTCAGTACATCATCGGCGAGAATGCGCGCATCATTTTCATCGGCCATGATGCGTGTCTTCGGGTCAAGATCGAGCAGGTAGAAATATTGACGCACGAGGGACTGGAAGAAGGCGTCCAGTGTGGAGATCTGCGCGCTCGAAAGGAGTGAGATCTGTCGCTCCAGGTGGCGGACGAGCGGGAGGTCCTTGGCGGCATCTGCGGCCTCGAGCTCACGGGTGAGAGAGGCGGAAATGCGGGACTTCATCTCGCTGGCTGCGGCTTTGGTGAAGGTCAGCACCAGGAGCTCATGGATGCCTGTGTGACTTTCGGGGTCTGCCGCGAGGCGGGTGATGCGTTCCGTCAGGACGGCGGTCTTTCCGCTGCCCGCGGCGGCGGATAAGAGGAGGTTTTTATTTCGGATGCGCAGGGCCTCTTCCTGCTGGGGTGTCCAACTCATGATGGCTCCTTTAGAACAATGAGAAATTAGAAATGAGAAATGAGAAATGGGTGTGAAAGGTTGACGGGTTCAGGGTTCGGGGTTCAGGTTGGTGGAGCGGCGCATCATAAAATAGAAGCGCCGCGGAGTTTTGAAACAGGCGGTTTTTCCCGTACCGTGCTCCCTTTCCATAGGAAAGGGAGGCAGGGGGGATAGGGAGACCAGTGTGCAGGTAGTCGACCGCCATGAATGAGGCTGACTACGCTATGCAAGAGAAACAACTTTGACGATGTTTCTTATTCCGTAGTCAGTCCCATCTGTACTGGCTGACTGCATGCGCAACCGTTGCCCTATTCACCGCCCTACGGGCGACCCCTTCCTGAGGAAGGGGCTCTGCGATATGTGCGAAATACTTATATTATTTCATTCGCGGTGCTTTTTATTGTTTTGCGCCGCACCGCCAACCTGAACCCTGAACCCATCAACCTGAATCCTTATTTCTTCGCCCTTTCCTCAAGCTCTTTTTTCAGCGTGCTGTCGCTGGGCAGGCGCACGTAGTCATAGCTCTCTTCCTCTCGGCCAGGGTCGAAGCGGCAGATGGTGTGGTAGGGGCAGTAGCTGCAGGGAGTGACGCCCTTATAGCTGGCAGGGCAGATGGAGATGTCGCCTGCGATCATGCGGCTGTGGAGGGAGAGGATGTTTTTTCTGACGATGGTAAGGAGGGCGGAGAATTGCTCCTTCGTCAGGGCAGAAGCAGATCTCTTGTGGAGGCTGCCGTCGTTGGTGAATCTCACGGGCAGGCAGGAGTCGCTTTCGCCAGCGTCCTTGTCGAGGGACTTTAGGAGGGATGGATCTGCGAGGACGTAGCCGGAGGCGTGATCCTTTTCAGAAAGGTTGACGTTTCCATTCGGCGGGACCTGCTCGACCTTGGTGACATTGCCCGACAGGTAGATATACATGAGCGCGGCGGGGAGAAGCTGCTCTTCGGGATGTTCCTGCTCGACGGCGAGAAGATAGGTGAGGAGCTGGAGCTTCAGTCCGGCGACGATCTCTGCGAGCGTGGCTTCGGTATGGCCGGTCTTGTAATCAAAGATGGCGATGGCATTGTCCTTTACATCGAAACGGTCGATCTTTCCTGAAATGGTGAGTGTCTCACCGTCTTCCTTGGCAAGGTGGAAAAAGAAGGCTTTCTCAAGGTCTTTGGTATCGAATTCGCTTCGCCGGCTCCACGAGCGAAGGAAGGTGAGTGTTTCCCTAAAGGTGCGGTCGAGGCTTCTTTTCGTGTAGCGGGAGGTGGCATCGGAGGAGAGGATGCCGTACTTCATCTTTTCGGAGAGGGCGCCTGCGATGGTGGAGGAGATCTCGCGGATGTCGTCATCACTGGCGTCGCGCCACTGCCTTTTTTGCCGGGTGAGTGTGCTGCCGAACTGGTGAAGGCCTGCGTGAAGGTAGTTGCCAAGGTCCAGGCTTTGGATCTCTCCTTCATCACGGGCTTCCAGTGCCAGGCCGTACTGGAGGAAATACTTGTAGGGGCAGCTGCGATAGGTCTCCAGACGTGTCATGGAGCTTACGTAGCGCCCGCCGGGCTGGAAGAGGGCGCGGGCGAGCTCTTGCGGCAGGGCGTCGGGGGTATTGCTGTAGGAGAGGGCGCGAAGCTTTTCGGAAAGGATGCGCTGCCAGTGGGGACTTGCCATCGCCCAGCGGGCGAGCGCGAGCCAGGGGGAGGTGCTTTCAGGCAGGCCTTCCTGGAGAAGGCGGGGAAGGAGCGAGAGGGCTTCCTCGGGGTTGGCAAAGAAGCTGTGGTCGGGATCTTTCAGCGTGGGAGCGTGAGCGGCGGCGCATTCTGAGCTGTAGCCGAGCTTGGAAAGCTGGAGGGCGAGGAAGGAGGGCTCGCATTCTTTTCCGTCACTTCCGAGCGATGGGGAGGTGAGGTAGAGCGCATCGGAGGCGCGGGTGAGGGCGAGATAGACGAAGAACTGCTCCTGATGGATCATCTGCATGAGATCATTCCCGAAGGTGAGCTGACTGTTTTCAGAGAGAGCCTGCTTTTCCCATGCGGAGAAGAAGCCGCTCTCTTCGACGCGCTTGGGGAATTCGCCTTCGATCACGCCGGGGATGAAGACGACCTTCGCTTCCATCGCATAGCCGCGGTCCATGCCTGTCACGGTCACGTGGTCGAGTGTCGGAGGGATGGTGGAATAGGTGAGGGCAGAGAGACCGTCTTTGAAGAGGGTGCGGAAATCTTCCGCTGTCATCGCCTCATCCCCTGCGACGTGGACGATCTCATCCAGAAGACCCAGTACCTTCTTCCAGACCTGCAGGTGGGGGCGAAGGCTTGTCTTTTCAAAGGCGGCTTCATCCCATGCCGACAGGGTGTGAGGCACCTTCTCGCTGAGGAGAAAGCGGTAGAGTATGGCCGCGCGGTCTTTGGCGGAGACAGCGGATCTCCACGCTTCGGAAAGCGGATCTAAAAGGGAGGTGAGGCGCGTGCGCCATTCATTCACGCGGCGGCGCTCGGCGAGCTCGGCCTCGGACAGCGGCGGGGGCGTCTCATCGAGATCGCGGCAGCTGCGCTGCTCCCAGCTGTCATGCCATTGCCAGGTCCGGATGCGGCGGGAAAGGACGTAGTTTTCCAGTCGGTCGATCTCTTCCTGGGAGAATTCAGGAAGAAGCGAGGTCTTCAAGAGACGAAAGAGGGTGAGACGCTGCCAGCCCGCGTTCCTTCTGCCTGTTTCCTTGGCGAGAAATTGCAGCAGGAAGGAGGTGAGCATCACGAGCGGGTGGTTATTCATGGGATGCTTCTCATCGATGAAGCCGGGGATGCCGTAAGTGGCAAAGGAGCGGGTAAAGAGGTCGCTGTAGTTTTCCGGCGTACGCGAGAGGACGAGGATGTCACGGTAGCGAAGGCCCTTGTCTCGGACAAGCGATGTGATGGTGCGTGAAATGAGATCCACTTCTTCCTTCGGGCTTTCTGCGGTGATGAGGTGGAGCCCCTCCTTTGCGCGCCCGTCCTCCGGGCGGGGGCGTGCGTGGCGTTCAAAGAAATGGCGTGCCATGAGAGAAAGGTCGCTGGTGCGGAAGCGCTTTTCTTCCGTGAGCACGATGGAGGAGGAATGGCGGATCGCGCCCTGCATCTGGCTGTAGAGCTGATACGGCCGGGCGAAGTTCGGATTTTCCGCCGCCTCTTCCGGACTGTCCATCTGCAGCGTCATGGTGACTTCCTCGGCTGTGTGAACGAGTGCGGACACGATGCGGATTTTCTGCGGCGCCATGCCGTTGAAGCCATCGATCCAGATGTGGGAGCCGCGGAGCTTCTCTGACTTGGGGATCTCCCGTGCGAGAAGGTCGAAGAGGCTCCCTTCATAAGCAAAATGCATACGCAGATAGTCGTGGTACGCTTTATATAAGAGGGAGAGGTCAGCGAGCTTTTTCCCCAGCGGTGTCTCGCCTTCCCGCTTCGAGGCGGCAAGGAGGTCGTCTTCTGTGACGAGAAACATGTCGAGCTGATGGAAGAAGGCGGTCAGCTTCTCCGAAAAATGCGGCTGTGATGCGGCGCGGAGGATCACCTGCAGCTCGTCCTTGTGTGCATCCAGAAGGCGGCGCAGGATGATCTGCTGGCCCAGCGGCGAAAGGGCATCGGCGACCGGCGAGTGCAGCTCTTGAAAAACGCGGTAGGCGAGGCGCGAGAAGCCGCACACCGTCACATCGATGAAGCCGGCGCCGGGGAAGGACTTGGCGAGCAGGTACTCCGCTGTGTAGGTGCCCTGATCGGGGACAAGAAGGTAGGCGCGGCCGCCCGGTGTTTTTTTCAGATAGTCTTGGATCTCGCGGCAGCAGCGGGTGGTCTTTCCCGTGCCGGCGCGGCCGAAAATAAAATGCAGGCTCATAGGAGGCTCCTTTGGATGTGAAGGACTAGTGGCTAGGGATTAGGGATTAGGGATTAGAAGCGCCAAGTGACTGATGACTGGTAGCTAGGGATTAGGATTTAGAAGTGTCAAGTGACCGGTGACTCGTAACTGGGAGGCTAAGAGACTAGGAGACATCTGACATCTGACGTCTAACGTCTCAAGCGGGCATCGCCCATATATACTCGCGGCGAAGCCGCTTCCTCAACCTTGAACCCTGAACCCTGAACCCTGAACCCTTAAACCCTTAAACCCTTAAACCCTTAAACCCTTAAACCCAATCCCCTTTCATATGTTATAATACTAAGATTATTTTATAAGAAAAACAAGGAGAACAAACGAATGGGTGAAAAGCTATGGACTCGTGAATTCATCGGTATGGGTCTCACGAATTTCTTTTATTTCATGTCGCAGTACATCATGATCGCGGCGTTGCCGGTCTACATCATGGATGATCTGGGGCTCGGGCAGTGGGAGGCAGGGATGGCGATGACCTGCTTTCAGATCGGCACGGTGGTGTCCCGCCCGCTCGCAGGGCGTGTGATCGATGCGGTGAATAAGCAGCGTCTGCTCCTCATTGTCTCGGTGCTGCTCTTTCTCCTGATGACGGGCTTTCTCCTTGCGTATCGGTTGGAGATCGCGCTTTCGCTGCGACTCATTCACGGGATCGTCTTCGCACTGGGGACGACGGCTTCGGCAGCGATGGCGGCGCTCGTGCTTCCTAGCCGGCGGAAGGGAGAGGGGATCGGCTACTTTGCGGTCTGTGGAAATATGGCGATGGTCGTGGGGCCTCTGGTGGGGCTCATCCTCATCGAGCATTTCGGCGCGTCGGTGCTGTTTCTCTTCCTTTCTTTGATGGCTGCGTGTGCGATCGTTTCAGGAAATGGGAAACGCCTGCCCGCTCGTGTCGTGCTGCCTTCAGGAGAGAAGCACCACGGATTTCATGTTTCGGATTTCTTTGAAAAGAAGGCGCTTCCGGCGGTCATTCTGGGCGGGCTTGTCTTTTTTGCCTACGGCGGGGTGCTGACATTCATTCCCATGTACACGAGAAGCCTTGGTATAGGCTCTTACACGAGTCTCTTCTTCCTCGTCTTTGCGCTCGTCATCGTCGTATCCCGTCCGTTTGTCGGCTACCTCTTCGATCACCATGGCTCGGACTATACGGTGTATCCGGGCTTCCTTTTCTTCTCGGCGGGCTTTCTCCTCTTCTCGCAGGTCGAGGGGCCTTTCCTCCTGCTCCTCTCTGCGGCGGTGCTGGGGATCGGCTTCGGCGCGCTGGCGCCTGCCTTCCAGACTATCGCGGTCAGCAGCGCCCCTTCTTCCCGCGCGGGTGTCGCGACGTCGACCTATTTCTGGTCGCTGGATATCAGTGTGGGCTTTGCGGCGGCCTTCCTCGGGCTTTTTGCAGAGGCTTTCGGCTATTCTTTCATGTATGGCGGGATCTGCCTCGCCTCTTCGCTGGCCGGAGCGGTGTATTATTTCGTATGGAGAAGGGGAAAACAAATTAGGAATTAGGAATGAGGAATGAAGATGGCGGCTTCGCCGCGAATATATATGGGGCGATGCTCGCTTGAGATGTCAGATGTCTCCTCATACTCTGGTTTCTTGGTCTTCTAGCCATTCATCCCTGCTTTCAAACTTCTCATTTGTACAACAAAAACGCCGCTTCGCTTGCGCGAGGCGGCGTTTTGTGATGATGTTTGTGATTCGGCATCACGCGAAATGGGGAGAGTATGATTCTCTGGTCAGTCCCCAGTCACTCGTCACTAGCTGCTATTTCAGGACCACCTGGTGGCAGAGATTTCTCAGCTGGTTTTCTGCATCCGGGAGGGAGGAGAGGTGATTGATGTAGAGGAAGGACACCTGTGCGCCGATGTAGTTTCTGAAGGCATTGAAGCGAGCGCCATTCGCTTCTTGTTCCGTGAAGCCATAGTCTTTCCGGCAGATGGACTTCAGGATGGCGATGGATTTCTGAGCAGCCGGTACGGAGAGGACCCAGTCATGGTCACCTAAGTGGACGATGTAGCCTTCCTGCTTGTGCGGGGCTGGGAGACCTTCGCCGTCAGAGGTGAGGAGACCGAGGCGGACAGGGTCTTTGCCGATGATGATGGAGGCCGCGCGGATCCAGCTGACGACATCGGCTTCCTCTTTTTTACTGGTCGGAGCGGCATGAGCACAGGCCTGCGCTACGATTTCTTCTGCCGGCATACCGCGGTAGATGGATTCGGCGATACTGAGGACATGGTGCGCCCCCTGACCTGCGATGGTGTATTCTTTTCTGGAGGAGTCGTCTTCCTGCCACTGGAAGACGAAGGGCTTCTCGATGTCGTGCAGCGCCTGTGCTGCGACGGCGGTGTCGTAGTCGACATCATAGTGGAAGACGTCTTTATAGGTTTCACAGATACCGACGGTGATGTGCAGGTTGCTGTCGACATGGGTGGAGAGACCGCCCGGGTAGGAGTGGTGGCTCATGTAGCCGCTGCCTGGTGCGGTCATGAATGGCTGCAGCTTCGTCGGTACCGGTGGGAGAAGGGTCTCTGCGGAGATCTTAGATGGATCGATGAGCTTTTGATCCAGAAGCTGATTGTAGAGGCGCTGGATGGAGGAAGAACTGGTGTAGTTTTCCATAAAGGTCGGGAATGGATTCTTGATCATAGCAAGGACGGCGGATCTGAGAGAGCTGTCTTTGATGGTGTCTACGATCTTCAAAATGTCTGCATAGGAGCTTTTGATGAGCGGAGCGGCTTTAGCGGCAGCTTCTCCGGTCTTTGGCAGATCAGCGAGAGCGATCGGGTGGATCTCCATCGCAGCAGCCGCTTCTTTGGCACTGGCGGTGAATGGGAATTTGAAAAGCATAGCGCCTGCTGCGGTGCCGGCTGCGAGCTTCAGAAAGGTGCGTCTGGAAATCGGATCGTGCGTGATTGCGTTGTTCATGAATGGTTCCTCCATCTCTTTTTGTACGGAATTCGAGCAGGCTCTTCGGAGCCGCTTTTATCAGTCTAGTGAGGGAACGCAAAGAATGGATTCCTGTTTTGAAAAACTTCCGCTAAATTTCGTCATGCCTTTGTCAATTGACAGATATTTGGCAGCCTTGACAAAAGATATACAAAGTGTTGATGGAAAAAGAATGGGGAGAAGGTAGGATAGATGAAGTAAGAAGTGACTGGTAACTGGTGGCTGGGGATTAGGTGCCGCGAGTGACTAGTGACTTGTGAAATGGCAGCTCATGGCACCACCATTTTGCATTTCTCATTCAAGAGAGACTTTCGCACGCAATCAAGGGGCGACTCGCCCCACGGGCTAACCCTGACTTAATTTCATCCAAGGAGGTAATTATTATGTTTGGTATCGGTATCCCGGAACTTCTTCTGATCCTTGTGATCGGTCTCATTGTCTTTGGCCCTGGCAAGCTGCCGGAGATCGGCAAGGCACTGGGCAAGAGCATGCATGAATTCAAAGACGCAGTGAATACGGACTCGCCGAAGACGGTCATTGTGAAAGAGACAGAAGTCGCAACCGCTAAGGCGGCTGTCGAGGCTAAGAAATGATGACGGAAGCCGCGGACATGCCTCTTTCCGGGCATCTCACGGAACTGCGCAAGAGGCTCATCTACTCGTTCCTAGCGATAGCTGTCGGGACGGCGGTGAGCTTTTTCTTTATCCGTGAGCTCATGGCTTTCCTGACCGCTCCGGCGGGGCAGCTGTACTTTGCGCGGCCCACAGAAGTCCTCATGATTTACATCAAGACTGCGGTCGTGGCAGGTTTCGTCCTCGCTTCGCCTGTGGTCTTCTTCGAATTTTGGCGTTTCCTGCTCCCCGCACTGACGGATCGGGAGAAATCATGGTGCTGCGTCTTTGTGCCGCTTTCCGTGATTCTCTTTCTCTCCGGACTCGCCTTTTCTTATTTCTTCGTCATGCCGGAGAGCCTTCACTTCCTCATGGGATTTGGCGGTGACGACTTCAAGCCGCTCCTTTCGATGGAGAACTATCTGGAATTCGTTCTCTTCATGATCTTCCCCTTCGGCTTCGTGTGCAATCTTCCGCTCGTCCTCATCGCCATGGCTAAGGCCGGCCTCGTCACCTCGGCAGCGCTCACGAAAGGGAGAAAGTATGTGATCTTCCTCTCCTTCATCCTTGCGGCCATCCTCACGCCGACGCCTGACATCATGACACAGAGTCTTCTCGCCGTCCCCTCTATCGTCCTCTTTGAGATCAGTCTGCTCGTGATACGGATGATGGGGCGGTGAAGCCGCATTTCTTAAAAAATGCTTCAAGTTCATGGCAAAACAAAATCCGCTTCACGCAAGATTTCGTGAAGCGGATTTTGTTTTGTCATGGTTAGCCCGCGGGGCGTGCCATCTTTTGATTAGAAATGGAAAACTCTGTTCGCATGAGGAATGGGGGGCGGCGGCTTCGCCGCAATCATATATGAGGCGATGCCCGAATGTAGTATTTCAGGAAACGCGGATCCCTATTTCTCAAATCCTTCTTTCAGTTGGCGCAGTCCCTTTTCGAGTGTTTCTCTCGGGCAGGCGAGGTTGAAGCGGAGGAAGCCTTCCCCTTCCTTGCCGAAAATGTATCCCATATCCAGCCAGAGGTGGCAGTCATAGAGGATCTTGTGCTCAAGCTCTTCGTTGGAGAGGCCGTAAGCAGAGGCATCGACCCAGATGAGGTAGGTCCCCTCCGGCTCGATGAGCTTCATCTCCGGCATTTCTTTTTTGAAGAAGCTTCGCGTGAAGTCCAGATTTCCTTTGAGATAGGACTTGACGGCTTCGAGCCAGGGGCGGCCCTCTCGGTACGCGGCTTCACTGGCAACGAGCCCCATGACATTCAGCTGGTCGTAGCCGAAGGCATCGAGCTCTTCCTGAAAGGCTCTGCGGATCTCAGGATTCGGGATGAAGATGTTCGAATTCTGCAGACCCGCGATGTTGAATGTCTTCGAAGGCGCGGTACAGATGATGGCATTGTCCGCTGCCTCGCGGCTGATGGTGGCGAAGGTCGTGTGGGTATGGCCGGGGTAGGTGAAGTCTTGATGGATCTCATCAGCGACGATCTTCACGTCATGGCGCAGGCAGATCTCTGCATATCGCGTAAGCTCTTCCTTCGTCCAGACGCGTCCGACGGGATTGTGCGGCGTGCAAAGGAGCGCGAGCTTCACGCCTCCTTCTTCGATCTTCCTTTCCATGTCATCGAAATCGATCTCATAATGTCCCTCTTTCAGGACGAGACCGCTGTTTACGAGGCGGCGGCCATTCTTTTCGATGGCGGAGAGGAAGGGATAGTAGACAGGCTGGTGGAGCAGTACGCCGTCCCCCGGCTTCGTCAGTGCTTTGACAGCGATATTGATGGCCGGCACGACGCCCGGTGTCTTGATGAGCCATTCCGGATGGATGGTCCAGTGGAAATAGGTCTTCTGCCAGTCTGCAAGTGCTTTAAAGTAGGAGCTGCCTGCTTCCGAGTAGCCGAAGATGCCATGGTCCACGCGGGCATGGAGCGCACGGGTGATGGGTTCAGCCACGCGGAAATCCATGTCCGCCACCCAGAAGGGAAGGACATCAGCCGGTTTGCCGCGCTGGACGGCGAAATCATACTTGAGGCAGCCGGTGCCTCTCCGGTCAATGATGGTATCAAGGTCAAGTGTATCCATAGGAAGGTTCTCCTTTCGCGGACAGGGCTTGCCCGCTGAATCCGAATGAAGGCTTGCGGCAAATGAGACGGCGTTTCCGTCATCCGTCGCCGGTTTCACACCGCTCATTCTCCCAGTGCCTGCGAGAGGTCGGCGATGAGGTCATTCACATCTTCGATGCCGACAGAGAGGCGGAGGAGACAGGCGGTGATGCCGCGGGATTCGCGTTCCTCTTCCGTGAGGTCGGCGTGTGTCTGGGTGGCCGGGTAGGTGATGAGACTTTCTACACCGCCCAGACTTTCTGCGAAGCGGATGAGTCGGACGGATTTCAGCACGCGGAGGGCAGTCTCATGGCTGTCGGTATAGAAGGAGAGCATAGCGCCGCTGCCGCGGGACTGCCGGTCGTGGATCTCTTTGTTTTTGAAGCCGGGAAGACCCGGATAGAGCACCTGCGTGATCTTTGGATGGCCGGCAAGCCACTCAGCGAGGGTCTGGGCATTTTTCTGCGCAGCTTCCATGCGAAGTGCCAGTGTCTTGATGCCGCGGGTGACGAGCCAGCTGTCCCATGGCGCGAGGCAGCCGCCGACGGTCTTGTAGAGGAAACGGATCTTTTCCGCGATCTCTTTGTCCTTGCATACGACAAAGCCCGCGAGGGTGTCATTGTGTCCGGCGAGATACTTGGTGCCGCTGTGGAGGACGATGTCGGCGCCGAAGTCGATCGGATTGCAGAAGTACGGGCTCATGAAGGTATTGTCCGCGATGAGGAGTGCGCCGCGAGAGTGTGCGAGGTCTGCCATCGCAGAGATGTCTGTCACCTGCATCATCGGATTCGTCGGCGTTTCGATGTAGATGGCTTTGACGGTGTCGTCCAGTGCGGCCTCTGCTTTGGAAATATCCGATGTGTCGACGAAGCGGAAATGGAGACCGTTCTTCTCATTGATGAAGCGGAAAAGACGGATGGAGCCGCCGTAAAGGTCATCGGTGGAAAGGATCGTGTCTCCAGGCTTGAAAAGCTCCATGACCATAGAGATCACAGCCATGCCGGAAGAGTAGCTGGTACAGTCACACCCGTGCTCGAGCCGTGCGACCACCTTCTCCGTGCATTCCCGTGTCGGGTTCTGCACGCGGGCATAGTCGTAGCCCGTGGATTGTCCGAGCTCCGGATGCCCGAAGGTCGCAGACTGAAATACAGGGACAGAAATGTAGCCGGTCGGGTCTTTCCAGTCGCTGCCATGAATGCAGATCGTTTTTATATCCATCGTGGATTCTCCTTTTCATAGGTCGGGGGGGTATGGCGCTCGCCGCAGACAGCGGGGCAACCATCCATCCATATCCCTTTCCTGTCAATAAAAAATCCGTCTCTCTGTTGAGAGACGGATAGTAATACCGTGTGACCACTCTGCTTCTCCCTACCGTCACCGATAAGGACTCTATAGGTACGCTGGACGAGCCATAAATACCCTGCTGCTGTAACGGGCAGTCCCGGCGAGCTTCATGATTCGGCTCGGAGGCTCGAAGGCCATCTTCTGTGCCCGCTTCTGCACTGCTTTCACCATACGCAGCTCTCTTTGCCAGTCCTGGACGCATACTCTTCTTCTCATCGCCTGTGTGGAATTAGGCCTATCATGGCATGGGAAAGGGAGACGTCAAACACTTGCGGTCATGAGTGGATTTTTATGCGTAGTATAAACTTGCAACATTATTCAGGAAAGCGTATACTAAATAAAAATATGTATTTGTTTAGGAGGAGGAATTATTGTGTTCAAAACGATCCAGCATACGCTTGCCAGCGTGGCACTGATCAAGCAGATCGCGGTCGGTCTGGTGATCGGCATCTTGATCGCTGTCTGCTTCCCAGCGGCCATCCCCGTCGTGAAGATTTTCGGAGATCTTTTCGTCAAAGCCCTGAAGGGTGTCGCACCGGTCCTGGTTTTCTTCCTGGTCATGAACGCCATGGCGCAGAGAAAAGAAAATGGAAACGGCAGCATGAAGCCGATCATCGGCCTCTATGTGATGGCGACATTCTTCGCATCGCTCGTCGGGGTCTGCATGTCCTTTCTGTTCCCGACCACACTGCATCTGCAGGTGGCTGCTGACACGAAGCTCGCTCCGCCAAGCGGCATCATTCAGGTACTTCATAACCTGATCCTGAGCGTCGTCGATAATCCGGTGAATGCGCTGCTCTCTGCGAACTACATCGGCATCCTGGCATGGGCGATCATCATCGGTATCGCGATGAAGAATATCGCATCCGGCACCACCAAGGGCTGGCTCGATGATATTGCCAAGACCATCACCAAGGTGGTGACTTGGGTCATCCACTTTGCCCCGCTCGGCATCATGGGCCTTGTCGCTGACTCTGTCGGCACTGCCGGCGTGGAAGCGCTCATCGGCTATGTACAGCTTCTGGCGGTTCTCATCGGTTCGTACTTCCTGGTCGCTCTTGTGATGAATCCGATCATCGTATTTTCCCGCATTCACATGAATCCATACCCGCTGATCCTCACCACGATCCGTGAAAGCGGCGTGTATGCCTTCTTCACCAGAAGCTCGGCGGCCAATATCCCTGTGAATCTGGCACTCTGCAAGAGACTCGGGCTGAATCCGGATATCTTCACGATCTCCATTCCTCTCGGTGCGACGATCAACATGTCCGGCGCATCCATTACGATCTCCGTGCTGGCTCTGGCCGCTGCACATACGCTGGGCATCGATGTCGATCTGCCGACTGCACTCCTGCTCTGCATCGTATCTACCGTCGGTGCATGTGGTGCTTCCGGCGTCGCAGGCGGCTCTCTGCTGCTGATCCCGGTCGCTTGTGCGTCCTTCGGCATCAGCAATGATATCTCCATGCAGGTCGTCGGTGTCGGCTTCATCATCTCCGTGCTGGAAGATGCCTGCGAGACTGCGCTGAACAGCTCCACTGACGTGCTTTTCACTGCTACGGCGGAATATGCAGAACGCCGCAAGGCGGGTACGCTTCAGGCGGAAGACATGGTCCCGCATGATCACTAAATGAAAAAAAGCAACGAGGCAAAAGCCGCGTTGCTTTTTTTATGGGCGTAGGGGAGATCGGGGCTTTTCGCTCGTAAGACGGAGGCGCCGATTCGACGACTAACCGAAATTTCTATAATGCGTAACCAGTGAAAAAATGCTAAAATAATAAAGATTATGACGCTATGGAGGTCATTATGGAAACGATTGGTTTATTAGCGGGCATCGGGACGCTGCCGGTGGAATTCATCGAAGCAGTGCGGTCCCAGGGATATCGCGTGGTCTGTATCGCGGTGACGCCGGGCGTCGATGCAAGACTTGCCGCGATCGCGGATGCGTACTATGATATCAGCGCCTTTAAACTGGATAAAATCATCAAGACTCTCGTGAAGGAGCATGTGAAAGAGGTCACGATGATCGGCAAGGTCACGAAGGAGTGGCTCTACAAGTCGCACACCCTTCCGGATATGCGCGCGGTGAGGCTCTTGAATCGTCTGCGTAAGATGAATTTCAAGGATGATACGATCACGCTGGCGATCGTGGATGAGCTGGCCAAAGACGGGATCTCCGTCCTGGATCAGACGAAGTATCTGAAGCCGCTCATGCCGGGGCCGCAGGTCTTCACTAAAAAGAAGCCGACGGAGGCGCAGATGGCCGATGTGGCTTTTGGTTTCGAGGCGGCGAAGGCGATCGGTGCGATTGATCTGGGACAGACGGTCGTAGTGAAGGATCAGGCGGTCATGGCCGTCGAAGCCATCGAGGGCACGGATGCCTGCATCAAGCGTGGCGGCAGTCTCGCCCGCGGCGGCGCTGTCGTCGTGAAGACAGCCAAGCCCGGACAGGATACCCGCTTCGACATGCCGGCGGTCGGACTTACGACCCTTTCCTCCATGGAGGAGAGCGGCTGCGTCGTCCTTGCCATCGAAGCCTGGCATACCCTTTTCGCAGAAAAGGAAGCCGTGCTCCAGGAAGCCAATAAAAAAGGCATTGTGATATTGGCGGTGGAAGGAAAGAAGTGACTGGTGGCTAGTAGCTAGGGATTAGGAGTGACTAGTGACTGGTGACTTGAATACTACCTTCGGGCATCGCCCCATAATACTCGCGGCGAAGCCGCCACCACCATTTCTAATTTCTCATTTCTAATTCCTCATTCGCGCAGAGCTTTCAACCGTTATCAAAGGGCAGCACGCCCCGTGGGCTAATCCTGAAGTTTGAAAGCAGGGATGAGTAGCTAGGGATTAGGAGTGACTGGTGACTAGTGACTAGTGACTGGTGACTGAAATGCCATCTTCGGGCATCGCTCTATTTATATTCCGCGGCGCTTCCATATTTTATGCACCGCACCACCATTCCTAATTCCTCATTCGAGCAAAGCTTTCATTTAGAATCAGTGGATGGCACGCCCCAAGGGCTAACCCTGAACCTTGAACCCTTATATTCACGAGGACTTAACTTATGAAAATCATGATGTCTGCCGGAGAGGCCTCTGGCGATATGCATGCCGCAGCCGTTGCGGCAGAAATCAAAAAGCTCTACCCCGGGACAGACATCTTCGGGATGGGCGGTGCGGACATGCGAAGGAGCGGCGTCCGCATCATCTATGATATAGAAAATCTGGGCATCATCGGACTGGTGGAAGTCATCAAGCACCTGCCGCTCTTCTTCAAGCTGCGCAGCTTCCTGAAGGAAGCCATGCTGCGGGAAAAGCCGGATGTGCTGGTCTGTGTAGATTACCCCGGATTCAATATGAAGCTCGCCCATGTGGCGAAAGAGCTGGGCATCCCTGTCGTCTACTATATCGCGCCCACCATCTGGGCGTGGAACAAGGGACGGGCGAAGAATATCGTCCGCGATGTCGAGCAGGTGGCGTCCATATTTCCTTTTGAAGCGGACGCATACCGGAAGGCGGGAGCGCATGTGACCTTCGTCGGTCATCCGCTGGCGGATACGGTGAAGCCTTCCATGACGAAGGAGAAGGCGATGGCCTATTTCCATGGCGATCCGAATAAAAAGCGTATCCTTCTCATGCCGGGGAGCCGCAAGAATGAAGTCGCGGGGCTTCTGCCCGTGATGCTGGAGGCAGCGCGCCAGCTCGCCAAGAAGGCAGACTGCCAGTTCTTCATTCCCCGGGCCTCGACGATCCCGATGGAGATGCTCTCGTCCTTCATCGGGGCTTCGGAGCTTTCCGTAGAGATCACCGAGGGCAGGCAGTATGACCTGATGCAGATCTGTGATGCCTGCGTCGCCTCTTCGGGGACGGCGACCTTGGAAACGGCGCTCATGGAGCTGCCGACCGTATTGATCTATCGCCTCGCGCCTGTGACATGGATGCTGGCGAAGCTTCTCGTCCATGTGAAGTATGCGGGCCTGCCGAATCTTCTGCTGGACCGTGAGGTCACTCCCGAGCTCCTGCAGGATGCAGTGACAGCGGAAAATATTTCCCGCATCGTGACCCCGTGGCTCATTCAGCCTGCCGCGCGGGAAAAGAATGTGGAAGGCATCCGAGAAGTGAGAAAAGCACTGGGCGGCGGAGGCGCGGTGCGCCGCGTGGCAGAGCTCATCGTGAGAACGGGGAAAAAGTAAATGGTGGCTAGTGGCTAGTGACTAGTGACTAGGAAATTAGGAGACATCAGACTCCCGTATCGTCATTTTGAGCGAAGCGAGAAATCTTTGTCATTCGCGGTCAGGTAGGCAATGTTTGGAAAGTTCAAAACGGGAAGCCTGCTATCGAGAGACTTTTGGGCATCGCCACTAGTTGTACTTCGCGGCGCTCCCTCATTTTATGCGCCGTACCTTCACTCCTCACTGGGGAGCCATGCTTTCATTCACAAGCAAGGGACGCCCCGTAACCCTGAACCCATCAACCTGAACCCTTTGAACCTTTAGTCTCCCCCCCCAAGAAAATTCTGGAGAATGGAATGAATACAAAATCAAGTAAACTGAACAGTTACATGAGACTGTTATCCTATCTAAAACCCTACTGGAAGCTGCTTCTTGTTTCCGTGTTCTTCATGCTGCTCGTATCGGGCTCGAACCTGGTCGTGCCGTGGATCATCAAGGATGTCATCGATAAGGTGCTGAATGACAAGGACCTTGCCATGCTCTACCTCATCATCGTGGCGATCCTTGTGACCTTCCTCATCCGCGCGATCACCACCTTTGGGCACCGCTACCTCATGGGATACATCGGGCAGGCTGTCATCAAGGATCTTCGAAATACGCTGTATCATCATCTGCAGAAATTATCGATCTCCTACTATGATCGTCGCCGCACCGGGGACATCATGAGCAACCTGACGAATGACATTGCGGCGCTGCAGACAGCCATCGTGGATAATTTCATCCAGCTGGTGCAGGAAGGCGCCATTTTCATCGGTTCTTTCGTTTCCATGATCTACCTGCAGTGGAAACTGACGATGCTCTGCCTTGTGATCGTACCGCTCGTTTCTTATACGATCAAATTCTTTGGAAAAAAGCTCCACTCGAGCGGCCGCGACGTGCAGGAACGACTGGCCGATGTGACGTCCATGCTGCAGGAGACTATCCAGGGCGTGCGCATCGTGCGCAGCTTCAATCGAGGCGATTTCGAAGAGAAGCGCTTCAATGACATCAATGAATCCAGCTTCAAGGCGACCGTGCGCTCCATAAGGCAGCAGAGCCAGATGACGCCGCTGGTCGAATTTCTCGCTGCCATTGCCGTCTGCGCGATCATCTGGTATGGCGGCGTCTCCGTCATTGAGGGCGTGATGACCACCGGCGAGCTCATCGCCTTCCTGATCTATGCCATCAACCTGGCCAATCCGACCCGCCGTCTGGCAGAAAGCTTCGGTAATATCCAGAAATCCCTGGCCGCAGCAGACCGCGTCTTTGCGATTCTTGATGAGAAGCCGGAAATCCAGGACAAGGACGGTGCCAAGCCGATCGAAGTCACAGAGGGCTTAGTCGAAGCGCGCCATGTGGCCTTTGCCTATGAAAAAGAAAATCCGGTGCTGACAGATCTGAATTTCGTCGCCAGACCCGGACAGACCATCGCCGTCGTCGGGCCCTCCGGCGCCGGCAAGACCACCATTGCCAACTTGCTTCCGCGCTTCTATGATGTGACAGGCGGAGCCATCTGCATCGACGGCGTCGACATCCGAGATGTGACGGTCGGCTCCCTTCGCGACAACATCGGCCTCGTGCCGCAGGATACGCTCCTCTTCAATACCACCATCAAAGAAAATGTCCTCTACGGCCGCCTGGATGCGACGGATGAAGAGGTCTGGGATGCCATTCGCGCCGCGAATGCAGAGAAATTCATTCAGGGTCTGCCGCGCGGCATCGATACCAAGGTCGGCGATCGCGGCCTCGTCCTCTCCGGTGGTCAGCGTCAGCGCATCGCCATCGCAAGAGCGATCTTGAAGAATCCGAAGATCCTCATCCTTGACGAAGCGACCTCCGCACTCGATACGGAAAGCGAGAAGATCGTGCAGGATGCGCTCGACAAGCTCATGGTCGGCCGTACCTCCTTCGTCATCGCTCACCGCCTGTCGACCATCAAGAATGCCGATCAGATCCTTGTCCTGAATCACGGCGTCATCGAAGAAAGCGGTACACATAAGGAGCTCATGGAAAAGAAAGGGCTGTATTATGAGCTCTACACGATGTCGCAGAAAAATGATCGTGAGAAAAATAGTGAAGAGGGATGAGGCTTCCTCCCTCCGATCCGTTTTCATTTCCCCACCCATAACAAAAACCATCAAAGGAGAAAAAATTGTACTGGATTTACAACATTTGTCTTGTCGCCTACTGGCTGCTGCAGATACCGATCCTGATCTATCGGCTTGTCTTCGAAGAAGGCTTCTATGACCGTCTGAAGCAGAGCGCCGGCGTCATGCCGACGCCCACGCTGCAGCAGATCGCCTACCACAATGCCATCTGGGTGCATGCCGCTTCCGTCGGTGAGGTGGTCGCCGCGAGCCCGATCGTGCGCGAGCTGAAGAAGAAGTACCCGGATGAAATGGTGGTGGTGTCTGTCGTCACCGCGACCGGTCACCGCATGGCACAGCGCATCATCCCAGAGGCTGACGGACACATTTTCTTCCCCTTTGACCTGCCCGTCATCACCGAGCGCATCGTAGACATCGTGAATCCCAAGGCGATCATTCTGATCGAAACGGAGCTGTGGCCGAATTTCCTTCGCCTCGCTTTCCGCAAAAAGATCCCTGTCATGATGATGAATGGCCGCATCAGCAGCCGTTCGATGCGCCGCTATTCGCTGATCAAGCGCTTCACGACGCGCATGCTCTGCCAGATCCGGCGTTTCTGCATGCAGTCCCGCATCGACGAGGAGCGCATCATCGCGATGGGCGCCCAGCCGAAGCGCTGCACCATCACAGGCAATACCAAGTACGATCAGACGTACGCCGAAGTGTCGGAGGAAGAGCGCGCCGCGCTTCGTAAAGAATTCCGCTTCGACGGGAAGGGCCCGATCATCGTCGCCGGTTCCACGCACAGCGGAGAGGAGGAGATCGTACTCCGCACCTTTGGTGAGATCCTGAAAAAATATCCGAAGGCGCGTCTGCTTCTCGCTGTTCGTGAGATCACGAGAGCGCCGTCCGTGAAATTTGCCATCAAGCATCACGGCTACAGCGTCCTGCGCCGCTCCAAGATGGGCACGGAGGAGGATGACGGCACGAGCCCGCAGGTGGTCATTCTGGATACCATCGGAGAGCTGGGGCGTCTTTACAGTCTGGCAGATGTCGTCTTTGTCGGAGGCAGCTTCGTCAAAGTCGGCGGTCATAATATTCTGGAGCCGGCGGCGCATGGCAAGCCTGTCATCGTCGGCCCTTACATGTTCAATTTCCAAGAGATCTTCGAGCTTTTGGAGAGCCGCGGCGTGTGCCTCATGACGAAGTCAGAGCATGAATTCAAAGAAACGCTCATGGACCTTCTCGCTCATCCTGATACCATGAAACGGATGGGAGAGGCGGCTTTGACTGTGGTGCATGAGAATCAGGGCGCGACCGAGAGAAACATCAAGGCTTTCGAGCAGCTGGTCGCGGAAGCCGGCGTGAAGCTGGGAGGCCGTCATGAGTCTTGAGTCCTATGTCACAGGCTTGATGAAGGAGCCATCGCCGAAGGGCATGGACAGGCTGGTCCTGTCAGTTCTTTCGCAGCTGGAAAAAATGTATTTCTCTCAGGTCGAAAAGAAGAGGACGGCAGATATGGCCGCTGCGGTCTCCGCCCATGTACCCGTGATCAGTGTCGGCAATATCACGGCAGGCGGGACGGGCAAGACCCCCTGCATCCTGATGCTGGCCGAGCTCTTCCGATCAATCGGTAAGAAGCCCGCCATCATCAGCCGAGGCTATAAAAGCGGCCTTGAAAAGGAAGGCGGCTGTGTATCGGATGGGAGATCCATCCTCGTATCCCAGCAGATGGCAGGGGACGAGCCCTACATGATGGCGAGAAAACTCCCTTCCGTCCCCATTTTCATCGGGAAAGACCGCATTGCCTCTGTAAAGAGAGCCGAGGAAATGGGAGTGGGCATCCTGCTTTTGGATGATGGCTTTCAGTACTGGAAGCTCAGACGCGATCAAGATATCATTCTCATCGATGCGACGAATCCCTTCGGCTATGGTCACGGCCTGCCCCGCGGTCTGCTTCGGGAGCCGCTCGATGCCCTTTCGCGGGCGAGCCTTTTCATCCTGACCAAGAGCGATCAGGTGCATCTGACAGATCTGATGGAGATCAGAGAAGAGCTCGCCCGTCTTGCGCCGGGTGTGCCCGTCCTGTCCTCCACATATACGCCGTCGAAGGTGGTGCCGTACGAGAAGTGGAAAGCCTTCCTTCATGAAGGGACGCTCGAAGACGTCAGGATGAAGAAGGCCTATCTGGTCTCCGGCATCGGAAACCCCGCTGCCTTTAAGAAAACCGCCAGGGAAGCCGGTCTGCGTCCGGTGGGCGAGATGCCCTTCCCTGACCACCACAGGTATACAGAAGAAGATGTGCGGAATGCGATCTCCGAAGCCAAAGCCAAGGGCGCAGAGCTCATCGTCATGACAGAAAAAGATGCCGTGAAGATGCTCTCCCTTGATAGCCTCGCTGAGTCTGACATTCCCTTTTACGTCCTTGAGATCGCGATGACATTGCCTGAGGAAGACAGGGAGGTATTGGAAGAATTCCTCCATGCCAAGCCGCAAGTTCCTCATCCATGATCCCTGTCATTAGTCACTACGCAAAGGAGTTCATCATGAAAATTGCTTGTATCATTCCGTCCCGGTATGCATCGACACGTCTTCCGGGAAAGCCCCTCCGCCTGATCGCGGGAGAGACACTGGTGCATCGTGTCTATGAAAGAGCCGTTCAGGCCAAGCTCCCTGACGTCGTCATCGTTGCGACAGACCATGAGGACATTGAGAAGGAAGTGAAGAGCTTCGGCGGTCATGTCATGATGACCTCCGCCCTCCATCCGACAGGTACTGACCGTCTGGCAGAAGTGGCTTCCCATACGCCGGACTATGAGATCATCGTCAATGTACAGGGCGATGAACCGCTGATCGACCCAGATGTGATCGATCGTCTGGCGCAGGATCTCATCGACCATCCGGAGCTGGATATGGCGACTGTCGCTACGCCTCTCCACGAAGACGAATACGATGATCCTTCCTCGGTCAAGGTCGTCGTGAACCAGAAGGGCGAAGCACTCTACTTCTCCCGTTCCCTCATCCCGTATCCCCGCCACGATTTCGAAGTGCCGGCGCTGAAGCATGTCGGCATCTATGCGTATCGGAGAGATTTCCTCCTCGCCTATGCGAAGATGGCGCAGACCCCGCTCGAAAAGACCGAGTCCTTAGAGCAGCTCCGTGCTCTCGAGATGGGCTACAAGATCGGTGTCATCGAGGTGAAGACACAGGATATCGGCATTGATACCGAAGAAGACCTGAAGAAGGCCAATGAATATTTTGAAAAGATGAAATCGTAAGGGGTCGGGCCGTGGCATTTCTCATTGGATAGGACCACAACCGTACCCTCATTCCCCCATAAAGGAGCTCCCTATGAAAACCATTCATGTCGGAAATCTGACCATCGACGGTAGCAAGCTGTTTCTGATCGCAGGCCCCTGCGTCATTGAAGGCTATGACCGCACGCTGATGATCGGCCGTGAGATCAAAAAGATCTGTGAACGCCTTGGCGTACAGTACATTTTCAAGGCGTCTTTTGATAAGGCGAACCGTTCCTCTTACCAGTCCTTCCGTGGGCCGGGACTTGAGAAGGGCCTCGAGATCCTTGCGGATATCAAGAAGGAACTCCAGGTGCCGGTACTCTCTGACGTACATGATGTGACCCAGCTCGCACCAGCCGCCAAGGTGCTCGACATGCTCCAGATCCCTGCCTTCCTCTGCCGTCAGACCGACCTGGTATACGGCGCAGCGAAGACAGGCAAGCCTGTCAATGTGAAGAAGGGCCAGTTCATGGCGCCGGAAGATATGAAAAATGTCATCGGCAAGATGGAAGAAGCAGGAAATCCGAACCTCGCTCTGACAGAAAGAGGGGCGTCCTTCGGCTATCACAATCTCGTGGTCGATATGCGTTCCTTCCCTATCATGCGACAGTTCGGCTATCCAGTCATTTTTGATGCGACCCACAGTGTCCAGCTCCCGGGAGGTATGGGCAATACCACCGGCGGGCAGCGTGAATTCATCCCGTACCTCGCAAGAGCGGCAGCGGCATCCGGTGTCGACGGCTTCTTCATGGAAGTCCACGACAATCCGCCGGAAGGTCTTTCTGACTCTACGAATATGCTCTATCTCTCTTCTCTCGAAGGCCTCCTGAAAGACCTCATCGCGATCAATGATGTCGTAAAGAAGGATAAGGAAATGGGACTCGTGGCTGGGAAATAGTGACTGGTGACTAGGGACTAGTGGCTAGGGATTAGGGATTAGACTAGGAGACTAGGAGACATCAGACATTAGACATCTGACTTCTATCCTCCGTCCTTCGGGCATCGCCCCATATATATTCGCGGCGAGGCCGCCACCTTCATTCCTAATTCCTCATTCCTAATTCCTCATTCAAATTCGTAATCATGGGGCAGCACGCCCCACGGGCTAACCCTGAACCTCAATATAACTATTTTCCCTCGAATATTGTATAATAAGGTGTAAACTTATTTTGCGTTGACCAAGGAGGCATCATGTCCGTTATTGAAACAGCTTCGCGGGTGCTTCGGGATGAAGCAGCCGCTGTCCTTTCTCTGGTGGATCATCTGGATGGCGAATTTGAAAAAGCCGTTTGCCTGATCGAAGCGTCCAAGGGGCGCGTGGTACTGACGGGGATGGGGAAATCGGGCCATATCGCGCGGAAAGTGGCAGCGACCATGGCGAGCACCGGGACACCGGCTTTTTTCCTGCATCCGGCAGAAGGCATTCACGGTGATCTTGGCATGGTGACAGCCGATGATGTGGTCATCGCGTATTCGAACAGCGGGGAAACGGGAGAGGTACTGAATATTCTCCCATCTCTGAAGCGTATCGGGGCAAAGCTCATCGCGGTCGTCGGGAAAAAGAATTCGACACTTGCAAGAAATGCGGATGCGGTACTCGATGCAGGCGTCGAAAAAGAAGCAGACAGTCTGGGACTCGCTCCGACGAGCTCGACGACGGCGGCTCTGGCGCTGGGAGATGCGCTTGCTGTCTCTTTGATGGAGCGCCATCATTTCACGGCAGATAATTTTGCAATTTTCCATCCGGGCGGATCCCTCGGCAAGCGTTTGCTTCTGACCGTCGAGATGGTGATGCACAAAGGCGAGGACAATCCTTTGATCCATGAACTGGCTTCGGTCAAGGATGCGCTCTTTGTGATGACAGATAAAGGACTCGGCGCCGTCTCTGTGACGGATGGGGACGGACGGCTTCTGGGGCTCATGACGGACGGTGATGTCCGCCGCGGCCTCGAGAAGGGGGAAGATTTTCTGCTGCTCCCCGTGAGAGATGTCATGACGAAGTCGCCGATGGTGATTTCTGAGCAGAAACTGGCGGCCGAAGCCCTGCACATCATGGAAAAGCACATGCCGCATCCGATCACCG
>CAVBQN010000014.1:0-29442 GCA_963597545.1 Fusicatenibacter saccharivorans | reverse complement strand
AGCTTTTTGATAGCAGAAAGTCGGATACCCCATAGGATTGGGATAATTGGTATCAGATCAAGCCAAATAGAATCAAACGGTCTATACAAAAAAGTTTAGACTGCATTTCCACTTGGCGAGTGGGAATAATAGGAATTAGAAAAGCCTGCTTCTCCCGTGTGGAGAGGCAGGGCTTTTTTATCATATCGTGGGTCTTGGATTTGGAGAAATGAGAAATATTGGCGGCGGCTTTGCCGCAAGATCCATTGAAGGCGTCGAACCTCTTGCCCCTAGTCACCCACTGCCGCTTACTTTTCATTTTGCCGCAAATTGCCATCCGAAAGGAGCCACTCATGAGACTTATCAGACGAAACCCCGATCTTGCTGCAGCGGCGCTCCTTGCGCTCGTGACGGCGTGTTTCTCGGAGGTCAGCCTTTCCTCGCTGAGAGAGAGTATCAATTTTCCGCTCCTCGCGCTCCTTTTTTCTCTCATGACCATCGTAGCGGCTCTTCGGCGAGCCGGATTCTTCAGCGGCCTTTTTTGCCATCTCTTTCAGAAGCCCATGAATAGCCGGCGGATGGGGCAGGTATTCCTCTTTCTCTCCTTCTTTACCTCCATGGTATTCACGAATGACGTCTCACTCATCATCTTCGTGCCGCTTGCGATTTCCCTCTTCAAAGAAGCCCATGCCCTCCGTCTGGTGATCCCTGTCCTCACATGGATGACCATCGCGGCGAATCTGGGCAGTATGCTGACACCCATCGGAAATCCGCAGAATCTTTTCATCTATGCCCACTACCATCTGCCGCTTGCCGAATTTCTCTCCATCACTGCACCCATCACCGCTCTCTCGGCCGTCCTGCTCCTCCTTGCCAGCTATACGCTCGAAGATCGGCCGCTCATGCTCCGCTTCGCAAAGCCGACAGGCATACCGCGTCTTCACATCGCGCTCCTGCTTCTTCTCTTTGCGCTGTGCCTCTTGAACGTCCTTCGTCTCCTCCCGATCTCATTCCTCCTTGCGATCGTCATCCCTGCTTGTGCTTTTCTTGACCGGAAGGCCTTCCTCGAGGTCGACTACAAGCTGCTCGCGCTCTTTCTCGCTCTTTTCATCGCGGTAGGAAATCTGACGCACATCCCGGGGCTTCAGGAGAAACCGGCCGCGCTCCTTGTCGGACACGAATTCTGGATCTCTCTTCTCCTTTCGCAGGTCGTGAGCAATGTCCCTGCGACCGTCATGCTCTCTCCGTACACGGAAAACTACACTGCGCTTCTCCTCGGCGTCAATATCGGCGGTCTTGGTACCCTCATCGCGTCTATGGCCAGTCTCATTTCATTCAAGGCGTATCTCTCGATGCGCTTCCACTTTGCCCGTGCCTATTTTCTTGTCTTTACCGGGGCGAATCTGGGCTTTCTGGCCGTTCTGATCGGGGCGTACCTGGTGCTGTGGGGAGATTAGGAAGGAAGAGCGGCGTACACGCTAAAAAAGCCCGCCTCTTTCATAGAGAGGTCGGGCTTTTTTAGTATGCCTGTCAGGGGAAAGAAAATGCGACTGTTCTGGACAGCCGGCAGCCGCTATTTCTTTGGCTTTGGCAAGGTGAAGGAAGAAATGAGCGGGATGAGAGTGATCAGGGCGATCACGTAGAAGGTCGTCTCCAGGCCATACATGTCGCCGACCTTTCCGAGGAGCGGCGCTGTGATGCCACCGACGCTGACGGCAAGGCCGAGCGTGATGCCCGAGGCGAGGCCGACACGGTTCGGCAGGTACTGCTGCCCCAGGACGACCATCGGGCTATACGTCAGATTCAGAGCCGCACCGAGGATGATGAGACAGAGGATACCGAGAATGGAGCTGTCCGTCCATGCGAGAATGAGCGCAGCGGGGAATGCGAGGAGGAAGCCGAAGCGGACGAAGGTGCGATAGCCATGCTTGTCGCCCAGCTTTCCGCCGATCAGTGTGAAGAGCGCGCCGATGCCATAGTACACGCTGAGGAGCAGGTTGCTGAAGTTCTGTGATTCATGGAAATGATTCATGAAGTAAAGTACGATGAAGGTATTCAGCCCGAGGTACATGATAGAGCGGCCGAAAACGACGGCGCCGAGACGACAGAAGGAGCCCCACTGGTCCGGTGCGTCCGTCACGGCGTGTTTCTTGTGTGAGGAGATCGATCTCTCGCCGATGGCCTTCAGACGGGGATAGAGAGCGAGAAGGAGCACGCAGATGATGATCTCCGGAATAAAGAAAATGAGCGTGCCCGGCAGGCCGAAAAAGGCGATTGATGCAGAGATGATCGCTGCGCCGAAGGTGAAGCCCATATTGCCGCCAAAAGAAAAGACCGAAAGACTGATGCCGCGGTTGTCATCTGTCGAGACGCGATTGACCATGAGCGCGCCCTGCGGGTGGAACATCGCGACACCGATGCCGGAGATCATCGTGAAGAGGCAGAGCAGATAGAAATCTGATGTGACGCCTGTCAATGCGATGCCGCCGCCTGCCATGAAGAGGCCTAGCGGCATGATCCAGGGCCAGTTGTGCTTGTCGGAGAGAGTCCCTAAGAGTGGCTGGATGAGTGAACCGATGATGTTTGAGGACAGCACCAGCATGGCAGCGGTCGCGTAGTCATAGTGATAGGCCGCGACCAAAAAAGGCAGTACCGCCGCCAGTGCGCTCTGATTGATGTCCGAGCAGAAATGGCATGCGGCGAGCAGGGTCTGATAACTGAAAAATCTCATAATACCTCCTTGTCGAAACACAGACTTGGCATGATGCAGGATCCTTCGTGCGTGCTTATGTTTCCTTCCATAGTAACCTTATAAGTATATAATAAAACTGATTTCAAAGCTATATGGGATCGATACGTCACTGCGCGATTTGAGCCGGTGCGGATATGTGCTTTCGGGGGATGTCCTGCGGGCCATCAAGCGGCGTGAGACATGCCGGCCGAGCGTGATCTCCTTGACAGGGGAAAGGCTCTCATGCTATATTTCCTATAACATAGTAACAAAACCGCTGCTTCGCCACCGGGTGGAGCAGACAGGCGTTTCAGTCATTCTCCGTAGGTACGGCGCAGCCGGGAGAGAGTGGCTGGAGCGCCTTTTTTTGAGAGGAGGATCTCCATGCTTGCTCTATGGTGGCCTGTCGTTCTGATCGTTGTGGCTGATGTGATATACCAGATCTGCGCAAAGAAGCTGTCGTCCGTCGCCTCTCCGCTCGCGGCACTGGGGGCGACGTACCTGGTGAGTGCCTTGACCTGCGTGCTGCTTTTCGAGGCGCTTTCTCCGGCGGGAGATCTCATGGCGGCGCTTGCCGCTGTGCCGTTTCCGGCGGCCATCGCAGGGGTCTCCATCGCAGGGCTGGAGGTGGGGACGATCTACATGTATCGCGCGGGCTGGCCGATGAATGTGGGATTTATCGTGTACACGGGGATCATTGTCGTGCTGCTGCTCTTCATCGGCTCTTGTATTTACACGGAACCGATGGGGCTTATGAAGCTCGCCGGGGTCGCACTCACCTGTCTGGGCATGTTTTGTATTGTAAGGTAAGGAGAAAATAGATGTTTTCGACTTGGTGGCCGCTTCTTCTCGTTGTCGCATCCAGTGTAGGATATCAGGTGGGGCTGAAGGAAGTCTCTGATATCGGGGATCCTATGGCTTCTCTCACGGTGACGTATCTTGCAGCGTCTGTCGTTTCCTTTGTGATCTACTTCTTTCAGTCTTTGGGGAAGGAGAGCTTCTTGCGCGGCGTACTTTCCGTGAATCTTTCTGCCATAGGGCTGGGACTCGCGATCGTCGGCATCGAGGTGGGGACGCTCTTCATGTACCGGGCCGGCTGGGCGGTGAATGTGGCTTTCGTCGTGGCGAACAGTCTCATCGTAGCGGCGCTGATGCTGACAGGATTTCTGCTCTACAAAGAGAAGCTGACTCTTCGCCAGCTCATCGGGGTGGGGATTTCTCTTGCGGGGATCCTTTGCATCGTGATGGGATGAGATTTTGATCACTTTTGCCATCCCCGTTGACAAATAGGGGACACAGATTATAATAACTACAGGTGCAGAAACGCACTGCCTTTTAGCTGGCATCGCTTGCGCGGGCTGGACTGCAGAGCGCGTTTGCGCCTGTATTTTATTGACGGCTTATATCTCACGGAGAATAAGAACGGAGGAACAGGTATGGAACAAAACAATCCCCATCAGAATCAGACTTTTATGAGTATTCGCGAGCTGACGATTTCCGGGCTGCTCGCAGGGATCACGATCTTTCTCGGACTGACAGGCTATGGATTCATCCCGCTCGTCGTGATGAATGCGACGATCCTGCACGTCCCGACCATCATCGGGACGGTCGTCGCAGGGCCGAAGGTCGGCATTCTGGTCGGTTTCCTTTTCGGGCTCTTTTCTTTCATTCAGACGCTGCGTGCGCCGAGCCTGATGATGCAGTTCGCACTGCAGTACAGTGTCATCGCCGATGCGTTCATCTGTATCGTGCCGCGGATCTGCATCCCGATCGTGGTGTGGATTCTTTATAAGTACATTCCGGGGAATGCGCATCTGCGTGCCGGCATCTCAGCAGTGGGCGGGGCGATCACGAATACGGTGCTCTTCCTGGGCTCCTTCTTCCTGCTGGTCGGCGCACCGTATGCAGCAGCGAAGGGGATCTCTGTCGAAGCGGTCGGTCTGATGATCATGGGGATCGTCACTGCCAATGGTATCCCGGAAGCTCTCGTCTCCGGCGTCATCGTGGTGCCGATTGTCATGGCACTCAAAAAAGCAGGATGGAAAATGAAATAAGAAAGCAAGCAAAAAGCCGGATGCATGGATTGTGCATCCGGCTTTTGAAATGGTTCGGGTTTAGCTCGCGAGGGTGGGCGATCTTTGAATGAGAAATTAGAAATTAGAAATGGTGGTGCGGCGCATCATATTTATAAAGCGCCGCGGAGTTTTGATAGCGCTTCGCGCCGTCGTCATTTCGAGCGTAGCCGAGAAATCTCTATTGCAGAACGCTCATTGCCTGATGTGAAACAGCACCAATACGTCGTTTCTCCTCAGTGCATACGTGCTGATTATTGCAGTGCAGTAAAGACCCTCGGCTACGCTCGGGATGACGCTACGGGGAATCCCTAGTCTCCAGTCACTCCCAATCCCTAATCCCTAATCCCTAGCTACTAGTCACTAGTCACCAGTCACTAGTCACTAGTCACCAGTCACTAGTCACCAAAAACTACGCTTCTTCCTTCCCACGCAGTCTTTCATCGCAGAGAGCGATGAGGTCTTTGGCATCTACGTTTGCTTCTTTGCAGAGAGTGCCGATGGTGGTTTTCATATCCTGCGGCATGGCGATGGATTTCTTCTGGAAGACGGGAAGGAGCTGCGGGTAAAGGGTGAGGATGGTCTCCATCGGCGTGTCTTCGGTGAGGAGCGGCTTCTTGTATTTATCCGCGATGAATTCATTCATCTCGCCAATGATTTCAAAGACGTCGATGCCGTGGCCCTGGGCAGCTTGCCAGAGGTTTTCATCATAGGAGACGAAGCAGCCGACGCAGGACATGCCGTATTCCATGAGGAAGGGTCCCATTTCCGGGTATACTTCGATGATCTGCATGATGTTGTTTTCCGGACGTACGAAGTCGCCTTCCTTGAGCGGCGGTACGTCGGGGGCGCCCCAGGAAGAGCCATAGTAGTCATTTCCGGCATCATTTCCCGGTGTGGTGTTTCCGAGGACGGTATCGCGGAAGGCTTCGTAGCCCATGGCATCGATGAATTCTTCCAGAGACTGGTAGGCCTCATGTTCCAGATAGTAGGTGCAGGCTTTCACCATGATAGAGAGAGCATCGGCAGGGAACTGCGCAAAGGCGAAGAAGGTCTTCTTGCCGGTGTAGATGTCCCAGCCGTCCGACATGCCGACTGCACGGATCGGGAGAGGGGAGACGATGGTGGCGGTCAGGATGCATGCCGGCCAGGTGCCGAAGGCGAGGAGACTGAGCTCCTTCAGCGCGCCTTCTACGTCATCCTTGGAAAGCCCGGAGATGATCGGGCGGGCTTTCGGATCGAGGATGTAGGTGCCGTCAAATTTCTCGGAGACGCTCTTCATGCTCTTTTTCAGTTCGGCGCGGCCGTCCTGAATATCCGGGATGAAATCGATTTCAATGGAAAAGGTCAAGTTATCTGCGGTCATGTAAACAAACTCCTTTCAAAGAGCATAGATTTTCTATACATTGGGATGCTACGCTGATGATATGCTCGTAAGCATACATATTCTGTGCTTTCACAATATCCTATTATAGCATAGAAGGAAATCGATGGGAAAGATGTTTTATTAGCGAGTCAGTTTTGGTACAATGGTGAAAGCTGAATGCATAGATTGGGTTCAGGTTGATGGGTTCAGGGTGTGGTGGCAGCTTCGCTGCAAAATATATATTCGCGGCGAAGCCGCCCCCACAAGTTTGAAAGCAGGGATGCGTGGCTAGGGATTGGTGACTTGTGACTAGGGATTAGTAGCTAGGGATTAGGTTTGCGGTACGAGAAAAACGCTAATTTCAAATCTCCGCGGCGCTTCTGATTTTTATGCGCCGCACCACCATTTCACATTTCTAATTTCTCATTCAAGAGAAACTTTCAAACGTAATCAAAGGGCAGCACAGCCCACGGGTGAACCCCGAACCCTGAACCATTTCATAATATATACTCAAAAAACGCTAAGGAGACAATCGAATGCATATTTTTTTGACGAATGATGATGGATATGAGGCACCGGGCATTGTCACCATGGCGAAGAAGCTGGCGACGCTCGGGCGCGTGACGGTGATCGCGCCGGATAAGGGACGGAGCTCCTGCTCCTCCTCCCTGTCGCTGCAGACATATCTGCGCCTGTGGTACAAGGAAAGCTATGGGGAGAACATCACTGTGCTCGCCTGCAGCGGGACGACGGCAGACTGTGCGAAGCTCGCACTCTGCCACTGGCTCAAGAGCGATATGCCGGATCTCATCGTCTCTGGGATCAACAATGGCTACAACACAGGAAGTGACTGCATTTACAGCGGGACCGTCGGCGGTGCGCTCGAGGGCATCTTTGCCGGGATACCGTCTATCGCGCTCTCTGCGGAGACGACAAAGGAGGAGGCTTTTTTAGAAAAGGCATCAGACTTTGCCTTGGATGTCGTGAAGCGATATTTCATCGAGAAGAACTATCGCGGCATCCTGAATCTCAATATGCCCAAGCCTGCAGAACATCTCTCCTTCGCGCATCTCAAGGTGAAACGCCTCGGCCTGCAGCACTATGACAATGCGATCCAGGAAATGAGAGATCCGTCCGGTCATCTGGGCTTCTGGCTCTCCGGCAAGGCGCTCTCCTGCGAAGATCCGGAGACGGATGTATACTGGGCGCATCGCGGCTATCCGACCTTGACGCCGATCACTTGGGATCAGACGGAAGCAGGAAGGCTGGATGTGGTCAGAAAGATCACGGATGAGGCCGGGCAGTAAGCCAAGAAAGCGAAAGGCATGGCGGAGAAAGAGCGGATACCCATTTGACAGTGAGCCGGCATGTGTGCCCGCAGTCTCTTTAAGGAAACGCGGATCCCCTTTGATGAGAGGATCCGTGTTTCCTTCTTTTTTTAATTGACAGAACACCCCAGGGGGGTGTAGTCTATGGATAACCGGGGAGCAGAGATCAGGGATCGGAAATGGATCTATGGAGTCCTGCTGGACCGGATGGTTTATTTTTATAGGATCTGCACCATTGATTTCGAAAGGACATCTGTCATGACTGAAAAAATAACGACCACATCCTGCGAGTGCTGCCGTCACACGGAACGGACGGATCGGGAAAGAAAACGGCTGATGACGCGGCTCAAGACCATGGAGGGACAGATCCGCGGGATCGAGAGGCTGGTAGAGAATGATGCCTACTGCCCCGACATCGTGATGCAGGTCTCTGCCGTGTCAAATGCGCTGAACAGCTTCAACAAGCTTCTTCTTGCGGCCCATATCCGCGGCTGCGTCGCCGAAGATATTCGTGAAGGCAAGGAGGATAAAGTCGATGAGCTCTGCGCGATGCTGGAGAAATTGATGAAGTAGAAAGGAGCGGCGTCATTTCGCGTGAAGTGAGAGGAAGGTGGACTTTGCGCGAACTAATGGCAAACCGATTTCTGGTGCTTCCTTTCATAGGAGAGAAGACAGAATCGTTGACTTGTTTTTTTAGAAAGGGTGATGGGGAAGGAAAGGGAGAGCGCAGCCGAGGCTTTCGCCGCTCCTTTCCCGCAAGCCCCATAGGATCTGCCGACCCATGTGCTGACCGCTTTCCCGGATTGTGGTGCTGACAGGGGGTGGCAGCTTGGAGGTGAATCGTGGATCACGAAACAAATAAAAAACAGTATCTGGTGACCGGCATGACGTGTGCGGCGTGTCAGGGTCATGTGGAGCGGGCGGTGAAAAAAGTGCCCGGCGTTTCCAAGGTCTCCGTGGCTCTTTTGACGAATTCAATGATCGTCGAGGGGACGGCCGGAGAGGACGACGTGGTGCGTGCGGTGGAGAAGGCAGGCTATGGAGCTTCGCCCATGGAAGATACGAGGGCGGAAGGCAGTCCGCTGATCTCTGCCGAAGAGGAAGCACTGAAGGATCGCGAGACGCCGCGGCTGATGAAGCGCCTCATCTGGTCCGTCCTTTTTCTGGTGCTTCTCATGTACATCACGATGGGGCATAATATGCTTTCCTGGCCGGTGCCGGCATTTCTGAATTACAACCATCTGGGACTGGCGCTTTCGCAGATGCTGCTCGCGCTCTTTGTGCTGGGGATCAATCGTGACTTTTTCATTTCCGGTATCCGCTCGCTCTCGCAGGGCGCGCCGAATATGGATGTGCTGGTCGCGATGGGATCGGGGATCTCCTTCCTCTGGTCACTCTACATCTTCTACCGGATGACATGGCTCATCACCAATGGTGTGTCGAACATGAATATCATGCCGCTTTACCATGATCAGCTCTATTTCGAGTCTGCTGCGATGATCCCCGCACTCATCACCGTGGGCAAGCTTCTGGAGGCTCTCTCAAAGGGGCGCACGACGGATGCGCTGAAGTCGCTCATGAGGATGGCGCCGAAGGAGGCGCTGCTCCTCCGAAACGGAGAGGAGATCCGTCTCCCTGTGAGCGAGGTCAGAGTAGGGGACATCTTTCTGGTGAAGCCGGGCGAAGCGGTCCCTGTCGATGGAGAGATCCTGTCGGGGACGGCAGCGCTTGATGAGGCAGCGCTGACGGGCGAGTCGGTGCCGGTCGACAAGGGGATCGGCGATGCCGTGCGTGCGGCCTCGATCAATACGAATGGATACATCCAGGCGAAAGCGACGCGCGTGGGTGAGGATACGTCCTTTGCGCAGATCATCCGCATGGTGAGTGAGGCGGGGATGACGAAAGCACCGATCGCCCGTATGGCAGACAAGGTCTCCGCCGTCTTTGTGCCTGCGGTCATTGGCATCGCTGCCCTCGTCTTCGCGGTGCATCTGGTATGGGGAAGCAGCGTGCAGGAGGCCCTGACCTATGCCATCACCGTCCTCGTGATCTCCTGCCCCTGTGCGCTGGGACTTGCCACGCCGGTCGCGATCATGGTAGGAAATGGTCTGGGCGCGAAGAATGGCATCCTTTTCAAGACGAGTGAAGCGATGGAAATGACGGGTCGTATAGAGATCGCGGCGCTCGATAAGACAGGGACGCTCACCGAGGGCGCACCCCGCGTGACAGACATCGTACCCAAGGACGGTGTTTCGGAGGAGGAGCTTCTTCAGGCAGCGTATGCGCTGGAACGGAGATCGGAGCATCCGCTCGCACGCGCCATCGCCGATCTTGCGGAAGAGAGAGGGATCAAAGCAGAGGAGATCACGGATCTTCTCATCCTTCCGGGAAAGGGGCTCACAGGCAAGCAGCAGGGGAAAACGCTCTTTGGCGGCTCCCTTGCCTACATCACGTCTCTCACAGATACTGCTTCTCTTCGTGCCCGTGCGGACGCACTCTCCGAAGAAGGAAAGACACCGCTTCTTTTTGTGAAGGACGGTATGCTTCTTGGTCTCATCGCTGTCGCAGATGTTCTCCGGAAGGATTCGGCCAAGGCCGTGCAGGAGCTGCATGCGATGGGCATCGAGGTCGTCATGCTGACGGGGGACAATGAGAAGACGGCTCGTGCCATCGGAGAGGCAGCCGGCGTCGATACCATCCTATCGGGGGTCCTCCCGGAAGGGAAGGAAGCGGCTGTCAGGAAGCTGGCAGAGCGCGGGCATGTCCTCATGATCGGCGACGGTATCAATGACGCGCCTGCTCTCACACGTGCCGACGTCGGTATGGCGATCGGACACGGGACTGACGTCGCGATCGACTCCGCCGATGTGGTACTCATGAATTCGCGCCTGACGGACGCGACGGCAGCTATCCGCCTTTCAAGGAAGACACTGCGGAATATCCACGAGAATCTCTTCTGGGCTTTCGCCTACAATGCGCTTTTGATCCCCATGGCAGCGGGGCTGTATCCGGGGATCTCCTTAGAGCCCATGTGGGCGGCGGCAGCGATGTCGCTTTCCAGTCTCAGCGTGTGCCTGAATGCGCTCCGTCTCGGCCGTGTGAACATCCATGATGCCTCTCATGACAAGCCTCTCAGGCATCGCGTGGGCGCCAAGGAAAAAGAAGTCACTCCCGTGAAGGAGGAAAGCCCCGGCTGCGCCATCATCCATGTCGAGGGCATGATGTGTGAGAACTGCGAAGCGCATGTGAAAAAAGCATTGGAGACTCTCCCCTCCGTTACCTGTCTGAAAGCCGATGCCAAGACAGGGGAGGCGACCATCAGCTATACCCTGCTGCCCCAGGAAGCCGACCTCAGGAAGGTTCTGGAAGCAGCAGACTATACATATAGATCGATTCAATTTCCAAAGGAGGAAAACGAAATGAAAGAAACAGTCAAAATCGAAGGCATGATGTGCGGTCACTGCGAAAAGGCGGTGAAGGCAGCACTGGAAGCACTGGACGGCGTGGAAAAGGCAGAAGTCTCTCACGAGAAGGGCACGGCGATCCTGACACTTTCCAAAGAAATCCCTGACGCAGACATCAAGAAAGCGGTCGAGGATAAGGACTACACCTTCAAGGGAATCGAGAAATAACCCTGGACGTGTGCGGCAGAGTGCGCTCTCCTTTTGCCATAGCCAGGAGTCAGGCGTGAGCATGGCATGGGGATCCTCGCTCCTCATACCTGCCTTTTCAGGGTAATGCTATTAAGTTAAGCGGCAGAACGTTCTTGGCTCCCCAGCGGGGGAGCTGCCCGGAGGGCTGAGGGGGCAGCACTACGGTATATCCAACATTGTTCGATGGCCGCTGGCATGCCCCCATTGCCTTCGGCACTTCCCCCGAAGGGGGAAGCAAGTCATTACGGCGCTAACGATTTCCTTAACTTAATAGCATTACATTTCAGGGGGCTTCTCTCCGGTCGTATGAAAATGCAGCACGGCAATCTGACGATGGCCGGATCAGAATTTCACTGACTGCTTACTTGTCATTGACGGCATGTCGATAGGTATGCTACAATACATACTATCGATATGCCGGAGTGGCGGAATGGCAGACGCACCAGACTCAAAATCTGGCGATGGCGACATCGTGCGGGTTCAAGTCCCGCCTCCGGCACCAAATGATCCGAACCTTTCTGGAAGAGGGGTTCGGATTTTTTGTTTGGAATAGGTACAATGGTTAGCCCAAGGGCGTACTGCCCATTGATGGTGAGTGAAAGCTCTGATCGAATGAGAAATTAGAAATGAGAAATGCGAAATGGTGGTGCGGCGCATAAGAATATAGAAGCGCCGCGGACTATAAAAAATGGCGATGCCCGAAAGTGGCATTTAGTCACCAGTCACCAGTCACTAGCTACTAATCCCTGCCAACCATTTTTCTGAAAGGATCTTATCATGGACATCTTATCCATTGGAGAAATATTGATCGACCTCACGCAGACCGGGGTGAATGCGGAGGGCGTGCCGCTCTATGCGGCAAATCCGGGCGGCGCGCCGGCGAATCTGTCTGTCGCGGCAGCGAGGCTCGGGGCGAGGACGGCCTTCATCGGCAAGGTCGGAGATGATGCCTTCGGGCGTTACCTGACGGACGTTCTCAAAAAGGACGGCGTCGACGTGTCTGCGCTTGCCGTCGATGCCATGCACCCGACGAGCCTTGCCGTTGTCTCTGTCGATGCAAACGGGGAACGGAGCTTCACGTTTTACCGGAGATCCCATGCGGATACCATGCTTATGGAGGAGGAGATCCAGGATTTTCTCCTGAGAAAGGCACACATGGTGCATTTCGGTTCGGTGTCTCTGACGGCGGAGCCGGCCCGCGGCAGTGTGCTCTCTGCCATCCGCCGCGCAAGATCCTATGGCGCGGTCATCACCTATGATCCGAACTACCGCGCCCGTCTCTGGGATGATCCGCGGGAGGCGATCATCGTGATGCGACAGCCGCTGCCGCTCGTGGATATTCTCAAGGTGTCCGAAGAAGAGCTTCCGCTCCTTTCTGGCTCGGAGGACTGGGAGGAAGGGAGCCGGCGACTGATGGAGAAGGGCATTTCCCTCATCCTTGTGACGCTCGGAGAGGCAGGCTGCTTCTACCGGCTCGGGCATTTGACCGGCCGCGTCCACGGCTTCCCTGCGAAAGTCGTCGATACGAATGGTGCGGGAGACACGTTCTTCGGTGCGGCTCTTTCCAGGCTTTGCCGTGAAGATCTCAGCCGTCTTTCGCAGGAGCGCTTGGAAGATATCCTTACCTTTGCAAACCGTGCGGCCAGCCTTTCGACGACCAGAGCCGGTGCGATCCCTGCGATGCCTCGACTGGAAGAATTGGAGTGACTAGTGACTGGGGACTAGTAGCTAGGGATTAGGAGTGACTGGGACTAGTGACTAGGGATTGGGGATTAGGAGTCTCGAGCGACTGCTGATGCTCTCGTATCGTCATTTCGAGCGAAGCGAGAAATCTTCTTTGCAGACTGGTAAACGAGGCATGTGCAAAGGCAGAAGTACATAGTACTAAGGAAACACTGATTAAATCGTTGACTGATTTCATTCTTGGATTTTTATGCAGAGCAAGGAATCATCTGACGCGAATAGCGAGCTATTTAAGGAAGATGATGACGAAGCTATGTATAAAAATCCATATGAAATCCGACTCTGCGATTTAATCAGCGCTTCCTTAAATCTGACATCGATTTAATCAGTGTTTTCCCAAGGCGTCGTTTCCCTGCTAGTGCCTATGTGATACTGACCGCAGTGCAAGAAAGATCCCTCGGCTGCGCTCGGGATGACGATACGGGAAAGGGATACTTCCCAAAGTTTGAAAGCAGGGATGAGTGGTTAGGAGACTAAAAGACTAGAAGACGCTAGACTCCCGTATCGTCATTTTGAACGTAAGCGAGAAATCTTTGCCATTCGCAGCGAATCCGCCTCCTTCATTCCTCATTCGTGATCAAAGGGCAGCACGCCCCACGGGCTAACCTTTGGCTCCTGTCATTTGACACGTTTTATCCCCTTTTCTATAATGAAAGACATGCGGCAGAATATCTGCCGACGATCTATGGGAACGCTGATTCAATCTGACAACGATTTCATCAGTCTTTCCCTACAAGGAGCTGATCATAATGGATATAAAGAAAACAGTCGAAGCTGAGGAGAGCTTTCTCATTTCTCTTCGCCGTCATTTCCATGAAAATCCGGAGCTGTCGCAGCAGGAATTCCAAACCATGGATTTCATCGAAGAAACACTCCATGGCTGGGGGATTTCCACCGTCCGCGTACCGCGCGGCGGTGTCTTCGGCATGATCGACAGCGGGAAGGATGGCTGGACGGTCCTGATGCGAGCAGATATCGATGCGCTGCCGATCGAAGAGAACCCGAAGAATCTGGCATGCGAAAAGGTGTGCCTCTCGAAGAATCACGGCGTTTCTCATGCCTGCGGGCATGACGGTCACACGGCGATGCTCCTCACCGCGGCGAAGATCCTTGCAGCACACAAGGATGAATGGGAAGGCAAGGTACTTCTCATGTTCGAAGAAGCAGAGGAAATGGGAGAGCGTGGTGTCGGTCATCTGCTGTCCTATCTGGACGAGAAGAAGATCCATGTGGATGCCTGCTATGGTACGCATATGATGTACTGCCTGCCTGCGGGCAAGGTCGCGGTCATGTATGATGGTGTACTGGCAGGTGCCTTCTTCTACCGTGTAAAGATCCATGGCAAGAGCGGACATGGATCCATGCCGAGCCTTGCCGTCAGCCCGATCGACTGCTTCAATACTTTCTACATGGCGCTTCAGTCTTACCGCATGCGGAAGGTCAATCCGAGAAACTGTCTCACCTATTCCTTCGGCATGGTGCAGGCGGGTGACACGCCGAATGTCATCCCTGACGAGCTCACTTTCGCCGGCACAGCGCGCTGCTTTGTGAATGAAGACGGGCTTTCCTTCCGTGAGGATTTCTGGAAGCTACTCAAGGACATCTGCGATAACTACGGCTGCACGGCAGAGATCATGGAAGACCAGTACTTCCCTGTCACGGCCAATAATAAAGAGTGTGTAGACCTTGCGCGGAAAGCCATCGCCGAGCGTGTGGGTGATGTCATGGAAGACACCGATCCATGGATGGCTTCGGAGACCTTTGCCATCACCGAGTCCACCTACCCGGGTCTCTTCACCTTCACCGGCGTGAAAAATGAAGCGCTGGGCACCGGGGCGAACCACCATACGCCGGAATTTGATATCGATGAGAGCGGTCTCAAGGTCGGCGTCGAAGCGGCACTCGCCTATGTCCTCGCCATGCTTGAAGAGAAACCGGAGATCAAGTCCTTCCATAAGGAGGATCTGAAGCTCATGCTGGAGAGAGCGGAATAGATAAGGTTGTTGGGTTCAGGTTGACAGGTTTCAGGATCGGAGAACGCGCACGGAGAGCCCCTTTCCGGAGGAAGGGGGGACAATACGCATGTTACATGACAAAAGTTTGAAAGCAGGGATTAGGGATTAGTGGCTAGGGATTAGGAGCCTTGAGTGACTAGTCACGGGTGACTGAGAGACATCAGACTCTCTCGTATCGTCATTTCGAGCGTAGCGAGAAATCTTTCTAGGGAAACACTGATTAAATCGTTGTCAGCTTTTACTCTTGAATTTTTATACATGACGAGGAATAACCTGACGCGAATAGCGAGCTATTTAAGGAAGGCTATGACGAAGTCATGTATAAAAATTCTTGTGAAATCTGACTCTGTGATTTAATCAGCGTTTCCCGTGCAGTTCGATAAACGATGTATGTGTGAAAGTAGAAATACGTAGCACCAAGGCGTAGGTTTCCTGCCAGTGCCTATGCGATGATACTTACCGTAGTATGCCATAGAGATCTCTCGCCAACGCTTTTGATGACGACGGCGCGAAGCGCTATCAAAAATCTGCGGTGCTTCGTTATGTTTGCGCCGAACCAACCCCTTTGAACCTCTTGAACCTATAGAACCCAGTCCCAAGTCACTATTCTTTGGAGTTCCCTATGACGAATACCATCAAACTTCTTTTCCTTGCGATCCTCACCGCGTTTGCCCTCTGGCGGACGCGAAGCCATGATGACGCCATGACACTGGTGACGGCAGGCATGGTGACACTCTGCTTCGTCCTTTCTGCGTGGCATGTGTGGAGAAAACGGAAATAAAAAAAGAGCCTTCGGGCTCTTTTTTTATGGAGATAAGGAGGCTGTGAGAAGTCAGAGGTCTGAAGTCGCAAAGTTTTTGGGCTAAAGTATTCGACTCTCCCAGTCTCTCTGCCTTCAAGAGATTTGTCTCTTCTTGAGAACGCCAAAGAAGATACCTACGATATGAGCTGACCTTGAACCTTGAACCTTGAACCTTTATACTAAAGCCATAGAAACGAAATAGATATAACCATTTCCCAAAGGAGATCTTCATGGCAGTCAGAAGAAAAAGAGCAACGAAAAAGAGCAATGGACATCCATTTCTGGTCCTTCTCTTCTTTATCGGTCTCGTGGTGGGCTCTGCATATATGACAGACCGGATGACGAATGCACCGACGGCGGACAATGCGGATCAGGTGACGGCGATCCGTCATATTTTCAATGACAAGGAAATGCAGGGGCTCGTCCCGAAGGAAGACCAGGGGACGCCCGAGAGCGTGAAAGAAAAGATCAAGGATATCATCAATAAAACCGTCATCGTCGAAGCCAAAGCGGACGATGAGGATATGCCGAAGGCCGCCGAAGTCACGAAAGCCGACGGGAAGACAGAGCGCATGAAAGAGGATGAGGCGAGAGAGACAGAGCCGGCGAAGGAGGTCTTCAGCATCAGCCATGTCGTCTCCAAGATCACAGGCAAAGAAGAGCCGAAGGCGGAAACACCGAAAGAAACGGTCGTGGCTTCCGCTTCTTCGAAAAGGACAGAGAGCGCAGACTCTCGTGAGAGGGCATCTGCGCCGGCTCCTTCCTCCGTAAAGAAGACGGAGCCCGCAAAAGCAGCACCTGCAAAGCCCGACAAGAGTGAAGCCCGTGCGAATGGCAGCTCCGAAAAAGCATTGCCGGCCAAAGCGGCATCCATCTTGCCGCCGAAAGAAAACGCCGGCGGGCAAGTGACCGGCCGCCTTGCCATCGTCATCGATGATGCGGGGCGTGATCTGGACTCCCAGCACATCTATGAACAGATGGGCATCCCGCTCACGCTGGCCGTCATGCCGGATCAGGTGCATACCAGAGATGCCGCACTCTCGTGGCGCGCACACGGACTTCCCGTGATTCTCCATCAGCCCATGGAGTCCGTCTCTGGCATCGGCATGGAGCCGAAGGTCATCTTGACGTCCATGAGCGATGCGGCCATCCGGCAGATGCTGAGGGACTCGCTTTCGCAGCTGCCGGAAGCCATCGGCATCAATAACCATCAGGGATCGAAGGCTACCATTGACGCGAGGACCATGGATATCGTCATGAATGAGCTCCACCATCGCGGGCTCTTCTTCTTCGACAGCCACACAAACAGCACGACGGCTGCGGACAAGGCTGCAAAGACATACGGTGTGCCCTACGTGAGAAATGATCTCTTCGTCGATAACTCGGCCTCCGTCTCTGATATCTGTGCGATGATCCAGGAGGGCGCTGATCGCGCGAAGAAAAAGGGGACGTATATCATCATCGGCCACTGCCGTCCGCACACCGCCGAAGCCTTCCGCCAGATGGTACCGAAGCTCAAGGCACAGGGGATCGAATTCGTGTACCTGTCGTCGTTGAAAAAGTGACTGGTAGCTAGTGACTAGTGACTGGTGACTAGTGATTAGGGCGGCTCGTGCTAAGGAAATCGTTAGCGACGCCGCGTCTTGCTTCCTTCTTCGAGTAATGCTATTAAGTTAAGCGGCAGAACATTCTTGGCTCCCCATCGGGGGAGCTGCCCGAAGGGCTTGTGCAAGCGAACTTGATTTTTAGGAGCAAAGCAACGTGAAAATCAAGTGAGACGCCATTTTGAGCGCAGTGAGATGGGACAAGCCAGCGGTTAGCAGACCGATTGCGCTACCGTTTTTCTTTTATCGTCATCCCGAGTGTAGCCGAGGGATTTTTGTCACTGGCGGCGAAACAGATGGTGTCACTCATCGGAAATGGGAAACTTGTTATCCGCAGGCCTTCGGGTTTCGACCCCTCAAAAAAGCCGTCATTTTCCCGACTTCCCCGTTGAACACCAAAACTATTTTCTATGCAAAGGAGCAACCTACCCATGTCAGATACACGAAATCTCGTCCTCATTTCCGGCGGTACGTCCGGCATCGGGCTGGCGGCGGCGAAGGTACTTTCTCGTGACGGCTATGAGCCGATCCTTCTCGGGCGAGACGAAGAGCGTGGCCGCGCCGCCCTAAGGGCAGTCTCCGGCGCTCATTTCATCCGCTGCGATGTGACGAAGACGGAGGAGTGTAATGCGGCTGCAGAGGCTGCTTCTCGTCTTGGGAAGATTCATGGTCTGGTGCTGTCCGCTGGTATCTATGGAGAGCAGCTTCTGGAAAATACGACGGACGCAGACATCGAGGAGTTCTTCTCCGTGAATGTATTCGGCGCGATGAAGCTCGCCCGTGCGGTGATCCCCCGGATGCGCGGCGCAAAGGGGAGCATCGTCTCCGTGGCCTCGGATGCCGCACTTGAGGGCAATGTGCAGTGCAGCCTTTACAGTGCGACCAAGGGGGCGCTCACTTCTTTCACACGCTCGCTGGCCTTAGAGCTTGCTGTCGATGAGATCCGTGCGAATGTCGTCTGCCCGGGGGATGTCGATACGCCGCTGCTTGAAAGGCAGCTGGCAGTCTATGGCGGCAGCCGTGAGGAAATGGCAGAGTGGTATCCCCTGGGCCGCATTGCGAAAGCATCTGAGGTGGGCGAAGTGATCGCATTTCTGATCTCCGAGAGGTCTTCCTTCATGACAGGGGCGGTGATCCCTGTCGATGGCGGACTGACAGACTGGTGACTTGTGGCTGGTGACTAGTGACTGGGGACTAGGAGACATCAGACTACCATATCGTCATTTCGAGCGAAGCGAGAAATCTTTCTTGCAGACCGCTAAACGAAAAATGTGTGAAAGCAGAAATACGTAGCACCAAGGCGTTGTTTCCGTACCGGTGTCTATGTGATACTGACAGTAGTGCAAGAAAGACTCTCGGCTGCGCTTCCGATGATGACGGCGCGAAGCGCTATCAAAATTCTGCGGCGCTTCATTATTTTTGTGCCGCACCACCATTTCTCATTTCACATTTCTAATTTCTCATTCTAGCAAAGCTTTCATCCACAATCAAAGGACGCCCCGCCCAAGGGCTGACCCCGAACCTTCCTACTACCCACTCCCAGAGAAATACGTTATAATAAAGACAGCCTGATCCTTGTAAATTAAACCTGAAAATCCGGGAAGGCCGGAGAAGGAGGGACTTATGAGTGAAGAAATGGAAAAGACACCGGTTGTCCGTGCAGAGAATGCTCCTGTCGTGAAGGAATCGCAGCTGCCGGCAGAGAAGAAAGCCGCTGAAGTACCGGCAGTCGCCCGAGCAAAGGAAGAAGCCCATGTCGACTCTCCGGAAGCTGATGTAGAGATCCGTATCATTGATAACAGGGATGAAGAAGCCGAGAGCCTCATCCGCTGGGCGACAGGACGCGCCGGTGTGATCGTGGCGGCTCCTGTCCTCGGGACGGTCGCTCTGGTCGCTAATGAAGTCTACATGATCGCGAAGGTCGCAAAGGTGTATGATGTCGAAGTGAACCAGACCGCGATCCTTTCCTTCATCGGTTCGCTTGGCGGGACGGTCATCGGCACGACGCTTGCGACACTGATCCCGATCTCCATCATGCAGATCCCGATCGGCGTCACCGTCACCTATGGCGTCGGCAAGGCCGCACAGCGCTGGATCAAAGACGGCATGCCGGACGATACCCGCCCGTACCGCGCTGTTTTTGAAGAAGAAAAGGCGCTGGCAGCGTCTGAAGAAAAGGAACTCGAAGAAAATCCGAAGAAAGACGAACCGCTCGGAGATGAGAAGAGGGATTTCACCAAGGAATTAAAAAAGAATTGGGAGGACGTGTACCCGGAAAAGGCACATGCCAAGATGAATGAACTGGCCGATCAGCTTTCGGAATCCGTCACGGTGCTTGGCGATAAATTCCTCTCTGCCCTGAAAAAAGTCGGTGTGACCGATGAACAGATCGAGAAGGCGAAGTACACCGCACTCGGTGCTTCGGAGATCGCACAGGAAACGGCAGAAAAGGCCGCCAAGGATCTGCAGGCTATCGCGCGCATCAAGTCGAGAGAATTCAAGAAGGATGCGGCGAAGAAGGCGGAGGACGTGAAAGCGCAGGCCAAGGACCAGATGGAAGTGCTCCAGCAGAAGCGGGAAGAGATGAAGCGCCAGTCCGAAGTCCAGTCCCAGCAGATGAAGCTCAAGTCCGAAAAACTGAAAGCGCAGGCACGCGTCCAGATGCAGGAAGCGAAGATCCAGGCGAACAAGCTGAAGATCCAGGCCAAAGAATTCAGAAAGCAGGCGGAAGAGCAGGCAGAAATGGCGAAAGCCTCTGCTCAGGAATTTTCTGAAAAAGTAAAAACGCAGGCGGCAGAATACAAAGAAGCCGCCCAGGCCAGGGCCGCAGAAGCGAAAGAAAGCCTCAAGCAGACAGCCAGCGAATACAAGGCCAAGATCGAAGAACGCGCAGCCAAGAAGCAGGCAGAAGCCAAGAAAGAAGGAAATCCCGGTGAAAATCCTGGAACAGCTGAAGAAACTGGTAGCACCGCTCAGGAAGCTTCTAAAAAAGACTGAGCCGGCGTCTTCGGTAGACGGACTTCATAAAGAGGAGATCGGCGGCGTCCTGCGCCGCGAGATCTCACCTTGGGCGCGCCGCCGCATCCGCCACCGCCGTGCGAATCACCCGTGGGTGAGAGGACGGCGCGCGAAGCTCTCCTTTTTTGAATGAAAAGGTTTCGGGTTCCGGTTGATGGGTTCACGGTTGAAAGCAGGAATGAGTGACTGGTGACTAGTGACTAGGAAACTCTCGTATCGTCATTTCGAGCGAAAGCGAGAAATCTTTGTCATTCGCGGTTAGGTGGGCAATGATTAGAAAGATCAAAACTGGAAACCTGCTATCCGCAGACTTTCGGGCATTGCTCTATTTATACTCTGCGGCGCTTCTATAGCATTATGCGCCGCACCACCCCCTTTGAATCCGTAGAACCTCTTTCGTACGCAATCAAAGGGCAACACGCCCGAGGGGCTAACCCTGAACTCTGAAGTTTGAAAGCTGGGATAAGCGGCTAGGGATTAGAAGCAAGCAGTGATTGAAGTAGCGCATTTAGCACGTTGACTGTTCTGCAAGGAAGATCTCTCGACTTCGCTCGAGATGACGATACGCGCGAAGCGCTGCCAAAATTCTGCGGCGCTTTCCTGTTTTTATGCGCCGCACCGCCCCTGTTGAACCCGTTGAACCCATAGAACCTGCTCCCCTCTTCCCTCGCAGTCAATGGGGCGCCGCGCCGGGGATAACCCTAAAACCTGAAGTTTGAAAGCAGGGATAAGTGGCTAGGGATTAGGGATTAGACGGCTCAAGTGACTAGTGACTGGTGACTTGAATACCACTTTAGGGCATCGCCTATATATATTTGCGGCGAAGCCGCCACCTTCATTCCTAATTCCTCATTCCTAATTTCTCATTCGAGCAGAACTTTCATTCACAATCAAAGGGCAGTACGTCCCACGGGCTAACCCCAAAAATCCCCTCTTGACTTGCCTTTCCAATCAGCCTATAATAACAAAAGTTATGTAAAGGCAAGGATGAAGACGTTTCGCATGGACCTCATGCACAGAGAGCTTTCCGATGGTGGGAGGAGAGCGTTGGGACTGCGGATGGATCACTTCAGAGCTGCGGGGAAGAAAAGCCCCGACGGGACATCGTTAATTGTACCGAGTGGCCATAAGGTCATGAGGGTGGTACCACGGGAAATCAATTCTCGCCCCTTATCGGGCGGGAATTTTTTATTTCGGTCATTTGTATGACCCCAGGAGGAAATTCGTCATGGACTACAGCAAGACCCTGCACTTACCGGAAACTGAATTCCCGATGCGCGGCAACCTTCCGAAAAAGGAACCGGGCTTCGTAGAATTCTGGCAGCAGAATCATTTGTATGAAAAGAGAATCGAAAAGAGAAAAAAGGAAGGCGCACCGACCTTCGTACTGCACGATGGCCCGCCTTATGCAAACGGCAAGATCCACATCGGTCATGCGCTGAATAAGACACTGAAGGATATCATCGTCAGATACCACCATATGGCTGGCAATGAAGCCATCTATGTACCGGGCTGGGATACCCATGGCCTTCCGATCGAATACGCCGTACTCAAGGACTCCGGCGAAGATCGCGCGAACATGACCCCGCTGGAACTGCGCAGGAAGTGTCTCGCTTACGCGAAGAAATGGATCGAGATCCAGAAGGAAGACTTCATCCGTATGGGTGTTGTCGGCGATTTCGCACATCGCTATGTCACCTTCGACCCGCATCTGGAAGCGAAGGAACTGGAAGTTTTCGGCGAAATGGCGAACAAGGGCTACATCTACAAGGGCAAGAAGGCCGTTTACTGGTGCACCCACTGCGAGACGGCACTGGCCGAAGCAGAGATCGAATACAAGGACAGAAAGTCTCCGTCCATTTATGTTAAATACCCGATGATCGACGTCCATGGCCTCCAGCCGGAAGGCGCAGATCCGAGCAAGGTCTTTGCCGTCATCTGGACCACCACCCCGTGGACCATCCCGGCTTCCTGCTACATCAGCGTGAATCCGAAATTCACCTATGTCTGGGTACACAACAAGGCTGCTGATGAATACTATCTCATGAATAAGGAGCTCGCTCCGGCATCCCTGTCCGACTGCAAAGTCGAAGATTATGAATTTGTCGGTCGTGAAATGCTGGGCTCTGAACTTGACCTTGCGAAATTCGAACACCCGCTGGCTCATTTCGCTCCGGAAACCTACGGCGACCGCACCATCTATGTCCTGGAAGGCAACCATGTCACGCTGGATGCCGGCACCGGCTGCGTTCATACCGCACCGGGACACGGCGTCGATGACTTCGAAGTCTACAAGACCTATGAAAATGCTGGCAAGCTCCACCAGCCGATCGTCTGCCCTGTCGATGAAAAAGGCCACATGACGGCAGAAGCCGGCGAATTCCTCGTCGGTAAGACCATCTGGGAAGCGGAAGGCCCGGTGATCTCTACCCTCGCGCATGAAGGCAGACTCCTCGGCAAGAAATCCCTGCACCATCAGTACGCGCACTGCTGGCGCTGCAAGCAGCCGGTCATCTACAGAGCGACCGATCAGTGGTTCGCTTCCATCAATGATTTCCGCGACAAGGCACTGAAAGCCGTCGATGACACCCGTTTCATCCCATCCTGGGGCCATGACCGTCTCTACAACATGATCCGTGATCGTCAGGACTGGTGTATTTCCCGCCAGCGCTCTTGGGGCGTTCCGATCCCGGCTTTCTACTGCGATGACTGCGGCAAGTGGATCATCACGCCGGAAACCATGAAGAAGGTCGAAGAGATCGTCGAAAAAGAGGGCACCGATGCATGGTGGGCGCATTCCGCAGAAGAACTTCTGCCGGAAGGATTCAAATGCCCGCACTGCGGCGGCACGCATTTCCATAAAGAAAAAGACATCATGGACGTATGGTTCGACTCCGGCTCCACATGGAACGGCGTCCTCCGCTACCCGCATGAAGAGTCCTGGAAGGATATGTCCTATCCATGCGATCTCTATCTCGAAGGCTCTGACCAGCACCGCGGCTGGTTCCACTCCTCTCTTCTGACTTCTGTCGCTGTCAATGGCCATGCGCCATACAAGGCCGTCCTCACACATGGCTTCACCATGGACGGCGAAGGCAGAAAGATGAGTAAGTCTGTCGGAAATGTCGTCGCTCCGCAGGATGTCATCAACAAATACGGCGCTGATGTCATGAGACTCTGGATCTCCTCTGTCGACTACCAGGGCGATGTCCGTCTGTCTGACAAGATCGTGAAGTCCATGAGCGACGTCTACAGAAAGATCAGAAATACATTCCGCTACCTGCTCGGTAATCTGTCCGACTTCGATCCGAAGACCGACTCCGTCGCTTACGCAGATATGGAAGAACTCGACCGCTGGGCACTGCTGCGCATGGAACAGGTCAAGGAGACTGTCCTCAAAGCCTATGATGACTATGAATTCCATGTCATGTACCACGCTGTCCACAACTTCTGCACCGTCGATCTCTCTGCGATCTATCTCGATATCCTGAAAGACCGCCTCTATACGGAAAAGGCTGACTCCAAGCTGAGAAGAAGCGCACAGACCGCGATGTACGAGATCCTGACTACGCTGGTCCGCCTCGTCGCTCCGGTCCTCTGCTTCACCTCCGAAGAAGTATGGCAGGCTCTTCCAAACAAGGAAGAAAGAGAATGGTCTGTCCATATGTCTGATATGCCGAAGGTCAATGAAGCATACCTTGACAAAGAACTCGATGAAAAATGGAAGAAGCGTCTCGCTGTGAGAAGCGTCGCTATGAAGGCACTCGAAGAAGCCCGTCAGGCGAAGGTCATCGGCCATCCGCTCGATGCGGAAGTCACCGTTTATGCGGACGGCGAAGCCTATGACATCGTCAAAGCGATGGAAAAAGAACTCGCAGACTTCCTCCTCGTGTCCCAGACGCACATCGTAGAAGGTACCGCAGCGGCTCCGGAAAATGCTGCTTCGAATGAAGAAGGCACGGTGAAAGCCTCTGTCGCTGTCTGCACGCTCGCCAAGTGCGAACGCTGCTGGAAACGCTCGGCAGATGTGGATGCCGATCCGAAGCACCCGGGCGTCTGCGCTCGCTGCGCACATGTCCTCACCGAAATGGGCGAATGATATTGGCAAATAAAAAGCATGCTCCGAAAGGAGCATGTTTTTTTGCGTGGCCGGCAGCAGGAATAGACACCGCTTCCTGCATCCGCCTCTTCCTTCTTCTTCGCCATAGGCAAAATACAGCGACTGATGGCGCAAAAAAGCAGCCCTTCGGCTGCTTTTTTACTTGATATACATTTCATACACGATCTTGCAGAAGAAGATCGAAAGGACCAGAAGAATGATCGGCTTCACATTGCGCGCGCCGCCCTTTTCAAAGTAGAGCGCACCCAGATAGTTGCCTGCCATCCCGAAGAGGCCGGCGATGATGCCCAAGGGGAAGAGTACCTTGCCATGCAGGAGGAAGATGCAGAGCGCAGCGATATTCGTCGTCGAATTGATGACCTTCGTCACGCCGTTCGCCTCTTTCAGAGGAAGATGCGCGATGCCAGTCAGAAGCAGCAGCAGGAAGGTGCCGGTGCCGGGGCCGTAGAATCCATCATACACGCCGAGGAAGAGGGCAGTCACCATGCTGAGGATGACCGTTTTCTTATATGTGTACGGCGATTCCTCTGTGACCAGTACATTGCCGCGCGTGAGGTAGAGCCCTGTCGCGGGGAGAACAATCAGCATGAAGATCATGAAGATCTTCGCATCCATCAGGAGAGCCAGATTCGCGCCCAGCGAGGAACCGGCGAAGGCGCAGACCACGCAGGAGAGCGAGAGCTTCCACGGGATGAAGCCGCTTTTGGCAAATTTGAATGTCGCAAGCACTGTCCCCATCGTCGAGCTCATCTTATTTGTCGCAATGGCGTTATGGACGGGAAGCCCGGAGAGCAGGTAGCCCGGCAGGGAGATCAGTCCGCCGCCTCCGGCGATGGCATCGACGAAGCCCGCAAGCATGACCAGCGGGCAGATGACAGCATATTGAAGAAATGTTTCCATGGGTAGCTCCTTAGTGACTGATGATGAGAGGTTGCTTTGGCGGATTCTGTTTTCTGAAAACAGCCGATTTCCTTATCATAGCATATCTGAGGAGGATGGGAAATAAAAAAACTGCGAGCCTGCGAATGAAAGCCCACAGTTTTTTGTTCAAGGAAACCAAATGCGAGGAAAGCAGCATTTCCTTACGAAAGGCAATGGATAGAGCGCGCCCTTGGTTTTTCTTTTTACTGATTCATTATTTCAATGTACCTATGATCTCGGCACAGGCGCTGCAGGCCGGGCAGTCGCAGAAACGAGCGCCCTTTTCCTTGATGTCCTTCGCATGAGCGAGGAGGGCAGCGGCTCTTTCCTCCCCGAAGAGTGCTTTGCCGGCGTCAGAGCCGGCAAAGCCGATCAGTCCATCGATCGGCATGATGTCTGCGTTGACTTCCTTTTTCAGAATAGCTGTGGCTGCTTCTTCGTCAGCGGTGCCGGTTGCAGCGAGCCACTTTTCACAAGCGGCTTTTGCTTCCGGGCAAGCAGAGGGAGCGGCGATGAGCTTCTTTACTTCTTCGGTGAGTGTATTTCTGATTTCTTCTGTCATAAGGATCATCCTTTCTTTCAACCAATGGATATATTTATTATACGCGCAAGGCAAAGGGACGAACAGCCATGCCTTGTACCTGATCGCGGGGAAGGATGACGCCATAGGGGATGTTCCCACACTGCCGATGCCCTCTTAAAATACAGGCCAATATCGGTTTTACATAGGGACGGATAGTCCTCATTGATCACTTCTGGGAGTATGTCCGCTTTACGGCAAACAGGACCTATCCCATGGAATGATACCGGCGGCTTTTTACTTTTTATAACAAGTCTGTTATAAAAGGAGCAGCAATGCCTTTGCATGGCACTTGTACTGCTGATGAAAGGAACTAAGAGACTGGGAGACATCAGACATCAGACATCAGACATCAGACATCAGGCATCAGACTTCTGGTATCTGATGTCTGCAAGTCTCTAAGTCTAATTCCTAGTCACCAGCCGCTTCATACTATATCAAAATTGTTATGATAGAGCGGATACACTCCCATCACCATGCCTTTTGTGATAGGAATGTGAATTCTCTTCGTTTTGGCCTGTTTCAGTATTGGAAGAAATAGAGAATTTCAAGTAAGATGTATACAGATGAAGAAATCATCCGGACAACGCGCACAGTTCGAGACATAGAGTGATTTCAAAAAATGGAGGATTTACTCATGAAAAAATTAAAGATCGCTTATACTGACAAAGCTCTGGAAATCTTCGGGGCTATCACCGGCCGCGAGCAGGCTGACCTCGCCCGCACTGATTTCACAGATGTAGCTGCTGTCGTTATTACGGATCAGGACAAAGATGTCCTTCAAAAGGAAATGATTGCCGCTTTCAAGATCCCGGTACTGATGATCAAGACCGGCGAAGGCCTGACAGAAGACGCACTGCTTTCCAAAGTATACCGCGTCATGGATCTCAATGAGACCGACCATGATTTCTACGCTCGCCAGATCGAGAGCGCTGCGGCTCACTATGAAGAAGATGTGCTGCCGCCATTCTTCCGTGACCTCAAGAAATATGTCGAAAATGGCTACTCCCAGTTCGACTGCCCAGGCCATCAGGGCGGTGCTTTCTTCCGCAAGCATCCGGCAGGCCGTGCATTCTATGAATTCTTCGGCGAGAATACCTTCCGCGCTGACCTCTGCAACGCTGACGTAGCGATGGGCGATCTTCTGATCCATGAAGGTCCGGCACTGGCAGCACAGAAACACGCAGCACGCGTATACAATGCAGACAAGACCTACTTCGTATTGAACGGTACCTCCACTTCGAACAAGGTGGTTCTGAATGCAGTCCTGACACCGGGCGATATCGTTCTCTTCGATAGAAACAACCATAAATCCATCGACCATGGCGCACTGGTTCTGGCAGGCGCGACCCCGGTCTATCTGGAAACCGCAAGAAATGCGTTCGGCTCCATCGGCGGCATCCCGGAACACTGCTTCGACGAAGACTATATCAGAAAGCTCGTCGCTGAAAAAGATCCGGTGAAAGCACAGGCAAAGCGCCCGATCCGTCTCGCAGTCATCCAGCTCGGCACCTACGACGGCTGCATCTACAATGCCCGTCAGGTCGTAGATAAGATCGGTCATCTCTGCGATTACATCTTCTTCGACTCCGCTTGGGTCGGCTACGAACAGTTCATCCCGATGATGAAGGACTGCAGCCCGCTGCTGCTCGACCTCGGACCGGAAGATCCGGGCATCTTCGTCAGCCAGTCCGTCCACAAACAGCAGGCTGGTTTCTCCATGACCTCCCAGATCCACAAGAAAGACTCCCACATCAAGGGGCAGGATCGCTACGTACCGCATAAGCGCGTGAACAACGCATTCATGATGCATGCATCCACCTCTCCGCTCTACCAGCTCTTCGCGGCACTCGATGTCAATGCGAAGATGCATGAAGGCGAAGGCGGCAAGAAGCTCTGGGTCGACGCTGTAAAGACCGTGATCGAGACCAGAAAACAGGTGCTCCGCAACTGCCACTACATCCGTCCGCTCGTACCGCCGATGGTCCACGGCAAGAAGTGGGAAGAGGGCAATACCGAACAGATGGCGAATGACATGGATTACTGGGCATTCGAACCGGGTGCTAAATGGCATGGCTTCGATGGCTACGGCAAGGGCCAGTACTTCATCGATCCGATGAAGCTGCAGCTCGTGACCGAAGGCATCGACGTAGAAAATGGCGGCTATGAAAAATTCGGTATCCCGGGCAACATTCTCGCAAACTACCTGCGTGAAAACGGCATCATTCCGGAAAAATGCGACCTGAACGACATCCTCTTCCTGATGACTCCGGCAGAAAGCGCGACCAAGATGGATGACCTCGTAGCGAAACTCATCCGCTTCGAACAGCTCATCGACGAAGATGCTCCGATGTCTGAAGTACTCCCGTCCATTTACAACGCATACGAAGAAAAATACAGAGGATACACCATCCGCCGTCTGTGCCAGGAAATGCATGATTTCTACAAAGACCGCAAAGTATCCACCCTGCAGAAGCAGCTCTTCCTCGCTGACTACTTCCCTGAATATGTGATGAATCCGCAGGAAGCACAGTTCGAATACATGAGAGGCCACGGCGACCTCGTCGACCTCACCGAAGCGGAAGGCCGCATCGCTCTTGAAGGCGCTCTTCCATATCCGCCAGGCGTTCTCTGCGTACATCCGGGTGAACGTTGGTCCAAGACCGCAGTCACTTACTTCTTAGACCTTGTCGAAGGCATCAACCAGCTCCCGGGCTTCGCTCCTGAAATCCAGGGCGTCTATGTACAGACCGGTGAAGACGGGCTGAAACATGCTTACGGCTATGTTCTGAAGAAAGAACTTGAAAAATAAAGCAACGCTTCGTTGACGGCAAGGGGAGCGGGAAGCATCGCTCGCCTCGCCATCAATGAGACACAGACAAATACATAAGGGGATCATCATGAGCAAAAGTGCAAATAAAATGAGCGTCCTTCAGCTGACCATCCTCACTGCGGTGAATATGATGGGCTCGGGCATCATGAAAGCAGCCGGTCACGAAGGCAGCGAGCTTTCCAAGACGAAATTCGTTGCATTCGTTGCCTCCATCTACAGTCTGTATGCATGCTATGCATCCGGCTTCGATGCCATGACCTACGGTGCTCTGGTGACCTTCCTCGGTTGGACGCTCTACGGCCTCACCTCCTATCGCTTTGACCTGAAGAAAGCAAAAGCGGACAACGAAGCAACGGGCGCAGCCAAAGAGGCGGCGTAAGAACGCTGCGTGAGAATCTGTCACTCATCTGTCGATCCGGCGGAAACCAAGAATAAAAATAACACCTTCCGCCGTGCTATAATATCATCCTTTAAAAACAAAACGGTCTGCCAACGTCTAGGCAGACCGTTTTGTTTTGCGTTTTTACTGCGAACATAACGTTTGAATGAAGGGATTGGGGAGGAATGGCTAGGGATTCGGCGCCTCGAGCGACTGATGACTAGCACTTCTCACTAAGTCCAGAAGGTGACAAATCGAAATACCAGTCACTAGTCACCAGTCACTAGTCACCATTTTC
>CAVBQN010000013.1:0-29628 GCA_963597545.1 Fusicatenibacter saccharivorans | reverse complement strand
TCTTCACAGCCCCTTTTTACTTTGCTTTCATTTGGTTCAGGGTTCAAGGTTCAGGTGGCGGCTTCGCCGCCTTTTTTTAGAAGAGGGTATTCTCGTATCGCAGCCTTCCCCTCTAGGGGAAGGTGCCCCGCAGGGGCGGATAGGGTAGACATGGTATGAAAGACAGCCGAGATAAGGTTTCCCCGTCACTCCTATGAGAGTTGCAAGTCCCCCCGCAGCAGATTGAACGCGAAAATGAGATGATCGTTATTTCACTTCGTCTTTTGGCATGCTTGGCAGAAAGGAGAGCGAAGGACTTGGAAACTAAAAGACTAAAAAGGCGTAGAAAGCCTTTTTAGTCTTCAAGTGGGATCTCCGGGGTTTTTTCCACTTTCGCATCTGCACGATATTTGACAGAGAAGAAAATAAAGACGAGAAGAGTGCAGGTGAAGGACGTCAGACTGGTAAGCTGCGCGCTCTTGAGACCGAAGGCCAGACTGCCATAGTCACCGCGGAAGAATTCCAGAAAGAAACGAAGCAGTGAGTAGAGCATGATGTAGAGACAGAAGGTCGTGCCGCGGGCATGCTTGAAGCAGGCATACCACAGGAGCAGTCCCAGAATGATGAGATCGCCCTGACACTCCCAGACCTCGGCAGGCCAGAGAGGCTGTGCGCCGTAGGTGCGGTAGGCAAGAGTGGTATCAGGATACAGAATGCCGAAATTGGCGCCCGTCGGATGACCGAAGGCATCACCATTCATGAAGTTTGCGATACGTCCGATGGCCTGTCCGAAAATGATGGCGGGCGTCACGGTATCCGCAAAGGGCAGGACTGGGATCTTGTGCTTTCTGAGGTAGAAATAGGCAGCCATGCAGGCAAAGATGACGCCTCCTTGGATGGACATGCCGCCCTGCCACACGTAGGGGATCTCAAGCAGATGATCATGGTAGTAGTCCCAGTCAAAGAAGAAGACATCCCAGAGACGTCCGCCAATGATGCCGACAAAGGCGATGGTGATGCCGAGATCAAAGACATGCTCATGCCAGCCGCGGCCGTCCTTCTTCAAAAGGTAGTAGGCCATGATGCATCCGAAGATGATGCCCAGGGAAAAAAAGATTCCATAAAAACGGATCGGAAACCCACCGATGAAAGTGACATATTGATGCATGTATGGTACTCCTTTATGTATGGCGACCGAGAATCAGTAATGAGAAAACAAGAAGCATTTCTCTATAGAGCATTTTTATGAAAATCGATTCCTGCTTCCGTTAAAATCCATAGAAGGGGATCTAAGGAAACGCTGCTCTGAATCGTTCCTTTTTATTATACAACAACCGTAAAGTATGCAAAAAATTAAATACTTGTCTGTATGATACTTATACTTATATGAAAGACAGGCTCGCATCATACCGAAAAATTTCATATTTGAACAATATTCAACTAATAATAGAAAAATCTTATACATATAGGGGGTATAGGTAAACACATAGAAAACTCGATTTCCTCATAGAGGACTAATGCGGTAAATGAGAATCAGAAAAATTCATGAATATCAGTAAAATCAAGTAAAATACGCTATGGTTAGGATCTATTCTCAAATAAAATGGAAGAATAGCAGAGAATTGAAAATTTCAAAAGTACTTAAAAACTAATAATTTTATCGTTTTTTTGAAAGAAAGGACTTGAAATCCTAGAAAGCTATGGTATTATACTCATATAAGGAAAATAACTTCTAATGACTATTTACTTTTGCATAGCTGCGGGTTCAATAATAATAACAATACCCCACTAAAAATAATAACAAAGCTGTGCGATTGGATTTCCTTTTTCTTTTTACTTGCTATGGGAGGAACTTCATAATGAGAAACTGTGTATTAATCATCGAACATGATCCGAGTGTCAGCCGTTTTATGCAGCTCAAGCTGGAAGAGGAAGGCTTCAGCTGCCTCATTGATAATACGGGAGAGGCGGCTGTTGATCTGGCAGGTCAGCGTCAGGTGGACCTGATCCTCCTGGATCCGGATGAACCACTGAAGGGCGGCCATGAGATTTTAGGAAAGGTGAGAGAGATCAGCTCTCTGCCGATCATCTACCTGTCTTCCGATACCTCTGTCGATGCGAAGGTCGAAGCTCTGAATGCTGGTGCCGATGATTATATGACAAAGCCATATGCTACCAAGGAACTGATCGCTCGCATCCATTCTGCGCTGCGCCGCCACGAAGAACCGAAAATTATCGTGGACCCGGCCTTCACGATCGGTGATCTCTCTATCTATCCGGAACGTCATGAAGTACGTGCCAGTGATGAAGTTGTCGACCTCACAAAGAAAGAATTCGATCTGCTCCTTTTCCTGGCCAAGAATAAAAACCGCGTACTGAAAAGAGAAGAGATTCTGGAAAAGGTCTGGGGCTATGGCTATGCAGGAAAGACGAATATCGTGGACGTTTATGTCCGCTATCTGCGCAGCAAGATCGATGAAAAAGTCGGCAAGAAATACATCCATACCGTTCGTGGCATCGGCTACGTAGCTAGAGACTGATATGATCCGTCAAGTCATTGTCGTAGAAGGTAAATCGGATATCGCTCGTGTGAGCCATGCCGTAGAAGCTGATATGATCGCCACGGAAGGCTTTGGCATCCGCCGCGAAACATTAGAACAGATCCGCCTCGCTTATGAAAAGCGGGGCATCATCATCCTGACGGATCCCGATGGTCCGGGAGAACGCATCCGTCAGCGACTGACCCGTCTTTTCCCGAAGGCGCTTCACGCCTTCGTACCGAAGTCAGAAGCCTCCACAGAAAATGATGTCGGGATAGAAGACGCTTCGCCCGAGTCCATCCGAAAGGCGCTGTCCTGTCTCCGTGTCCAATATCAGGAAGACTCGGAGGAGTTTTCCATGGGAGATATTTTTGCGGCAGGTCTTACAGGCAGGCCGGATTCTTCTGAAAAAAGAGCCAGAGTCGGTGCGCTCCTTGGTATCGGCTATGGGAATGGGAAACAGTTTTTGAAACGGCTGAATCATTTCGGCATTACTCGCAGCGAGTGGGAAAAGGCATTGGAAGCATGCCAGAAGGAGCCGACATGTTAGACGCCAATTTAGCAGATCGTAAAGTCGTCCAGTATGTGATGAACCGCTTCGGTATCCACGCGAAGCACCGCCTGGGGCAGAACTTTCTCATCCGACCCGATGTCGTTGCTGCCATCGCAGAGGCTGCTGAACTCAGCGATGGGACGCCCGTCATGGAGATCGGAGCCGGTATCGGCACTCTGACGCAGGCACTCGCGGAGACCGGTGCGGATGTGACAGCCTTCGAGCTGGATCAGAGCTTGAAGCGCGTCCTCGACCATACACTGGAACATTATAAAAATATTCATATCATCTATGAGGACGTGCTGAAAGCCGACCTCAAGACCATTCTGGGAGAAAAGGACTGGCACTGCGCGGCGAACCTGCCGTACTATGTGACCACGCCGATCCTTTTGACGCTCATTCAGTCAGGACTTCCCATTTCTCTCTTCGTATTCATGATGCAGAAGGAAGTGGCAGACCGCATCCTGGCTGCGCCCGGCTCGAAGGACTACGGTGCTTTGACACTTGCGGTACAGTTTGACTGCACGGCAGAGCGTGTCATTGACATCCCGCCGACCGCCTTCATCCCGCGCCCGCAGGTCACGTCGACGGTGCTCAAGATCCGCCGCCGCGAGAGACCGGCAGTCGAGGTGAAGGATAGAAAGCTCTTCTTCAGCCTCGTCAAGATGGGCTTCGGCCAGCGCCGCAAAGTCTTCACCAATGCCATGAAAGCAGGCGGCATCTCTGCCGATATGGTGAAGGCGATCCTCGAAAAAGCGGATATCGACGGCTCCCGTCGCGGAGAGACCTTCTCGATGGAAGAGTATGGCCGCATGGCAGATGCATGGTATGAATTGATCCATGAATAAGAAAAGTCCTACTGATGTGATCAGTGGGACTTTTTACGTGGGAGATCATGTGTCATGAACCTTGTTGAAAAGGAGACGGCTAAGAGCTTTTACGGGACCAGAGAACGCAATCATCAGCTGATGTTGCGATATGATGGAGTAAGCGGATATGGTGTGCCTGCCGGAGGATATCGCCCGCCGGAGCAGAAGAGGCATGGCGACGGGGCGTATGTAGGGAAAACAACGGAGAAGAGATCCTTCCAAGCAAAAAGCTCTTTGCCCGAAAAAGGCAAAGAGCTTTTTGCTTGGCGGAGCAGGTGGGATTCGAACCCACGGGCCTCGAAAGGCTAACGGATTTCGAGTCCGCCTCGTTATGACCACTTCGATACTGCTCCATAATAAGATGATTTCCGGCGATGGATGAAGAAATCGTCCATGAGTGTCTGACATTTCTCTTTCAGAATTCCGGAAGTGATGTCCAAGGTGTGATTTGCCATACCCTCTCCGATGTGGAAGCACGAGTCAATGCCGCCATACAGGGGATTGGCTGCACCGTAGATCAGATGCGGGATGCGGGCATTCATAATGGCACCTGCGCACATTGGGCATGGCTCTATGGTAACATAAAGCCGCGTGTCCGTCAAACGCCATTTGGAAAGAAAATGGGAGGCGGCGCGGATGACATTGACTTCTGCGTGGCTGGTGGGGTCGAAGGTGGCTTCGCAGCGGTTGTGGTCAGCAGCGAGTATGATGTCTTTATAGACGAGGACGGCACCGATGGGGATCTCTCCTTCGTGATAGGCTTTTTGTGCTTCGTCAAGTGCGATCTGCATGTATTCCGTGTCTGTCATGGGGGGCTCCTTGAGAAATGAGATCAGCGGATTCAAAAGGTTCAGCGGGCTAGGCAGAGATTCATGCCTGCTGCTTTTATGGAAACACTGATTCAATCGTTGTCAGATTTCATTCTTGGATTTTTATACAGAGCGAGGAATCATCTGACGCGAATAGCAAGCTATTTAAGGAAGATGATGACGAAGCCATGTATAAAAATCCATGTGAAATCCGACTCTGCGATTTAATCAGCGTTTCCTTATATTTTATCATACTTGGCTTTCCCTGTTGTTGGTTAGATGCCAAGAGGCTTACAGTGTGGGATAAAATGACTGCGTTTTACTGTTTTTTTCGCGCTGCACCATGCCTGTGGAAGCTGCTCAGACTGCAGAGCTTAGAGAACCGGTCAAGTCCTCCACTCGCCTCAGCAAAAATTCCCATTTTCATCTTTCCTATCACTCTTGGATTGTGCTAAAATAAAGTGAAAATACCTTGAAGGTATAATGACAGAACGGAGGAGAAGAATGGAAGAAGAAAGAAAAGCTGCGAATTTTATCGAAGCAGAAATCAATAAAGATATTGAAAATCATGTCTATGCGAATGATCGGGTGCTGACGCGTTTTCCGCCGGAACCGAATGGATACCTTCACATCGGGCATGTGAAGAGCATCTGTCTCAATTTTGGCATTGGACAGAAGTATCATGGGGAGACGAATGTCCGCTTCGATGATACGAACCCGGCAAAGGAAGAGGTCGAGTATGTGAATTCCATTCTGGAGGATGTGAAGTGGCTCGGCTTCCATTGGAAGGAACCTGTCCATTATGCATCTGACTATTTTCCGCAGCTGTATGAATTCGCCTGCAAGCTGATCCGCATGGGTCTTGCGTATGTCGATGACCAGACGAGTGAGGAAATCCATGATACTCGCGGCGATCTGAAGCATCCGGGCAAGGAAAGTCCCTATAGAAACAGAAGCGTCGAAGAGAACCTGAAGCTTTTCCAGGAAATGAAGGAAGGCAAGTACAAGGATGGGGAAAAGGTGCTTCGCGCCAAGATCGATATGGCTTCGCCGAATATGGTCATGAGAGATCCGGTCATTTATCGTGTGTTGCATGCGACCCATCATAGAACGGGGGATACCTGGTGCATTTATCCGCTCTATGACTTTGCACATCCGCTCTCTGATGCCATCGAAGGGATCACACACTCTATCTGTACGCTGGAGTTTGAAGAACGCCGTCCGCTTTACAACTGGTGCCTGCAGGCATTCGACGGGCCGGAAAAGCCGCGCCAGATCGAATTTGCCCGCCTCAACGTGACGACGATGATCACGAGCAAGAGAAAGCTCCGCAAGATGGTAGAAGCCGGCCTCGTTTCCGGATGGGATGATCCGCGTATGCCGACCATCAGCGGGATCCGCCGCCGAGGCTACACGCCGGAGTCGCTGCGTCATTTTTGTGAGCTGGTAGGGGTCGCCAAAGCGGACAATCTCGTCGATATCGCACAGCTGGAATACTGCATTCGTGAAGATCTGAAGGCGAAAGCTCCGCGCCTCATGGTGGTCGTCGATCCGGTGAAGGTCGTCCTTACCAACTACCCGGAAGGGCAGATCGAAGAAATGACGATGGAGAACAATCCGGAGGATGCTTCAGCCGGAGAACGTCAGGTACCGTTTGGCAGAACTCTCTATATCGAACGGGAAGACTTTATGGAAACACCGGTGAAGAAATTCTTCCGTATGACACCAGGCAAGGAAGTCCGCCTGAAGGGGGCTTATATCGTGAAGTGTGAGGATGTCGTCAAGGATGCCCATGGCGATATCGAGGAGATCCACTGCACGGTCGACTTTGACACAAGAAGCGGTACGCCGGGAGCGGATCGCAAGGTGAAGGGGACGCTCCACTGGGTCGCAGCAGATACAGCGGTCGATGTGGAATCCCGCCTCTATGACTACCTGATCCCGCCGGATGATACGGATGATGGCCGCGATTTCATGGAGAAGGTGAATACCCACTCGCTGGAAATCAAGCACAGCAAGGCAGAGCCGGAAATCAAAAAGTACAAGGTCGGAGATCGCTTCCAGTTCCTCCGAAAAGGCTACTTCATCATCGACAAGGACAGCAGCGAGGATCATCTGGTCTGCAACCGCATCGTAGGTCTGCGTGATACTTGGGCAAAGCTCGCTAAGAAGAACGGCTGATATGAAGATGTGGAAACGCGTTTGCGCCGGGCTTCTCGTGGCTGCCCTGCTGCCGATCTCCTCTCTGGCAGCGGAGACGCTGGATCTCAAAGGCATCGGGCGGATGACGGTGCCAAAGAATGTGACCTTTGAAAAAGGGGCGCAGGATGCACTGCCCTTCCTGTCTGCAGGTGGGACAGAGCGATTCTTTTTGCGGCGCGGCATGACAGGTAGTGTATATTACACGATGACCTATGCGGATCCTCCGGACTTCAGCTATGGCTGGGCGATGTCGCATAAGCTCGGTGTGTCTTATCTTCTCGGCATCGGAGCGGTGAGTCATAAGGATGATCCGGCGGAAGTACAGCTGGATCTTATTGCAGCCGATCTCAATGAAAGGCTGATAGAGTCCGGAGCAGCTTTTGATGGCGAAGCACCTCTGGTAAAAAGCAAGGATAAGAAGCATCTTCGCTATGAGGGCTCTGTCGTCATCACGACGAAGGAAAAAGATGTCACATACCATGAGGCGTATCAGATCGTCCTTGCCTGTGATGGTTATTTCACAACGCTCGGTATCATCAATACAGATGCGGATCAGAAAGATCTTACCGCGGCGGTAAAGACAATGGTGCAGAAGAGAAAACTCCCTGAAAAGGTGAAGCTGCTCGATCTGGCAAAACGAGGGACATCCCTGACAGAGTGGGAGTGAATGGAAGCATTGATTCTCCGGAGCGTCCCTGCCGCCAACATCACCATTGACAAGGTGACCTTAAACATTTAATATGTAGGTGTAGTAAATTCAGGGAAACATGGATGTCATTGCGGCATCAGATTTCTCAGATGTACTGGTATGTAATAGGAGGAATTCCAAATGGCAAAAGTAGCAATCGTATACTGGTCCGGTTCCGGCAACACAGAAGCTATGGCTCAGGCTGTAGAAGAAGGTGCCAAGGCAGCTGGCGCAGAAACGACCCTTTCTTTCGTTTCTGACACCACGGCTTCCGATGTAGCAGCTTTCGATCACATCGTCCTTGGCTGCCCGGCTATGGGTAATGAAGAACTGGAAGAATATGAATTCGAACCATTCTTCGCAGAACTGCTTCCGCAGCTGAAAGGTAAAGTTGTCGGCATTTTCGGCTCCTACGCTTGGAATCAGGGCGACTGGATCGAAACCTGGAAACAGCGTTTTACCGATGAAGGCATCGAACTCGCTGCTGAACCGGTCAAAGCTTACAGCTATCCGGACGACGATGCACTGGCAGCTTGCAAAGCTCTTGGCGAAACCGTTGCTAAAGCGTAATGACTATATAAAAAAGGGCGTTCCGAGGAGCGCTCTTTTTTAATATTTTCAACATGTGGGGAAAACCATTGGAGAACATGTACCTCGTGAGTGAGGAGTGAGAAATGAGGAGTGAGGAGTGGTGGAAGGGGCGCACAATTCATATAGCGCCCCAATCCCCCCCCTTATTATAAAACGGTTCTTATCGTATTTATATATGACTCCGCAGCGCTTCTAAATTTTCATGCGCTGCACCTTCACTCCTAACTCCTAACTCCTAACTTTCGTCATTCGTTTTTCATCAAAGATGGGATGAACGGAATCATCCGACAAGAGGAGGTCAAGATGGGACAGAAAGTAGCGATCATTTTTTATTCTGCGACAGGGAATACGGAAGCTATGGCGGAGGCTGTCGCAGTCGGTGCTAAAAAGGCAGGAGCTGATGTGCTGCTGGCGCCGGTATCTGATGTGGATCCGGTGGAGATCGGCAATACCTGCCATCGGATCATTTTGGGCTGTTCGGCCTGGGGGGTGGAGGTTATCGAAGAGGCACAGATGAAGCCCTTCTGTGATAAGCTGAAACCCTATCTCAAGGGAAAGATCATGGGCATCTTCGGCTCGTGTGGCTGGAGCCGCGGCGCATGGCTGAATTCCTGGTACAATGAGCTGCACTTTGCCGGAGCCAGATTCCCAGCGCATCCGCTCCTTGCGTATGGCTACCCGGATGAGACAGCGCTCAAAAATTGCGAAGAGCTCGGAAAAGCAGTGGCAGAGGCAGAAGATGAATGACTGCTAATCCCCGGATATGCTCTTTAGGATCGGTGTTTCCTCCAAACGGATATTTATCATTATTTTCTAACAGCAACCATCCTCAATAATGAAAGGAATTTATCAATGAATTGGGACAATAAATTTGCCAGCGATGTGAAAGCGGTACCATTTTCCGGTATCCGTAAATTTTTCGATCTGGCCAGCTCTATGAAAGATGTGATCTCTCTGGGTGTCGGTGAGCCGGATTATGCGGCTCCTGATAAAGTCATCCATGCCTGCATTGACAGCCTGGAGAGAAAAGAAACGTCTTATACGTCGAACTGGGGGCTTCTTGAGCTCCGTGAAGAGATCGCCAAGCTTTTTGCAAAGCGCTATGGGCTGACCTATGATCCGAAGGATGAGATCATGGTGACCGTCGGCGTTTCAGAAGCCATCGGCCTTGTCATGACGACTTTCTTGAATCCGGGAGACGAAGTGCTGATCCCTGATCCTGCCTACCTGGCGTATCCGGCCTGCGTTTCTATCGCGCACGGCGTACCGGTCCTGGTACCGACCTATGCGAAGGATGAATTCCGCCTCACGGTAGAAGAACTCGAAAAGAAAGTCACGCCAAAGACGAAGGCCATCCTGATCGGATATCCGAATAATCCGACCGGAACGATCATGGACAGAGCGTCTCTGGAAAAGGTCGCTGCTTTTGCCAAAGCACATGACCTCATCGTCATCGCGGATGAAATCTACTGCGATTTGACGTATGAAGGGCAGCATACCTGCTTCGCTTCGCTGCCTGACATGCAGGAACGCACGATCGTCTTGAATGGTTTCTCCAAGTCTTATGCGATGACGGGTCTTCGTATCGGCTATATCTGTGCTCCGCGAGAAGCACTCGAGGAGATCTACAAGGTACATCAGTATGAGATCCTCTGCGCTTCCACGACCAGCCAGTATGGTGCGATCGAAGCGCTCAGAAGCTGTGATGATGATGTAAAAGCTATGTTTGAGGAATATGCGGCCCGCCGTGAAATGATCTATCAGGGGCTGGTGGATATCGGTCTGACAGTCTTCAAACCGAAGGGTGCCTTCTATATTTTCCCGGATATCAGCTGTACAGGGATGGATGAGGAAGAATTCTGCGATAGGCTTCTTACGGAAGAAAAAGTCGGTGTCGTACCCGGCACCTGCTTTGGACCGCAGGGGAAGAACCACATTCGCATTTCCTACGCAGCCAGCCGTGAGAATATCGCCGAAGCGCTTAAACGCATGGCCCGCTTTGTAAAGAAATATAAAAAGGCGTAAGGAAAATTTGAAAAGAGAGCCTTCCACGTCGTGGAGGCTCTCTTTTGCTTGACAGATGAGAGGCGGGGCTAGCATAATATGATTGTTGGCAGTTTCAGCCATGAATGACCGGTCATGGATCATGGCTTTCGATAAAAGGAGAAAATGATGAAGCTACGCATATATCTACTGACACTCCTGCTCGGAGTTCTCGGCTTTGCAGGATGCGAAGCAGCAGAGCAGAACATGCGTGAAACGGCTCTTCCTGCATCGGCCGAGGCTCCGGCGGAGAAGACCATAGCGGAGTCTCATGGGAAAGCAGCGAAGGAGGAGACAGCCGAGACCCCGCTTCTTCCGATCGATGCCTCTCCGCTTGCCAGTGATGATTTTATACTGCATGGTATGGCCTTGGGAGATCGTGTAGATTCTCTGATCCGGAATATGGGCGTGCCAGATGCCATCTCGCGTGGTAGTGTAAGTGATACCTATACATGGAAGGGCTTCACTGCGCGGGTGAACCATGCTGTTACCGAAGAGAGCGCATGGAAGGTCATGGGGAAAAAGGCACCGCCCACAGGCCTTACCGAGTATCGAAGCGAGAGAAAGGATCTGGAAACGCTGCGCGGCATTCACGCGGGAAGCTCGCGTGAAGCTGTCCTGCGTGCCTATGGTCGCCCTCTTCGCCTTCTTTGGGATGGGGAAAAGAGGGATTTCCTTCTGACTTATGAAGCCGGAGATCAAGAAATTTCTTTCACCATTCATAAGAACGTGGTAAAATCATTGCATGTGTCTTACTTGTCTGAAAAGAAAAAGAAGAAGACGGAAACGCAAGAAAGGCATGATTTTTTGCCGAAAGGGGACTTCTCTTTGGCGGGCCTTTCCTTGGGGCAGCGCTTCAAAGACTACTCTTTTATGGAGTGGGAACGGAAGATGATGAATCCCGGAGAGGAAATCTGGTACTACGAGGGCTATGGCGTCCGCATGACAAAGAAGGAACACTGGATCATGGCGTTCTTCCTGACAGATGATCGGATGCTGACTCCTCGAGGCCTTGCCATGGGAGATGATCAGTCGACCGCGGAAATGCTCTATGGCGCGCCACAAAAGCTGGAGATGGATACCTCTACAGGCAGTCCGCGCACAGCCTATGTGTACTTCTCCCAAGGGCAGAAGGAGGTATTCATCCTCTATTTCAGGAATAAAAAAGTGGATGGCATCGTGTGCGCCGGAAATCCACAGCGGAGAAAGTGACCTGTCCCCAGGCACTCATTTTTAGTAGTCAAGCAATCTGAGGTGTTATCGTGTACGATTATTTTTGCGCATTGATTGTCGGCGTAGTGGAAGGGCTGACAGAGTATATTCCAGTTTCATCGACAGGCCATATGATCATCGTCGGGCATATGCTGGGCTTCGAGGGGACGCTTGCCGATCTCTTCGATGTCTTCATCCAGCTCGGTGCGATCCTTTCCGTTCTCGTGGTGTACAGAGAAAAATTTACCTTTATCCTGAATACCCATCACTGGTTTCGTACAAAGGGGCCTTCTCTTCTGAATCTGGCCATCGCCATGTTTCCGGCCTGCCTTCTGGGGCTTGTTTTTCATGGATTTATCAAGAATACGCTCTTTGGTCCCATGACAGTCATCATCGGTCTGGTGCTGGGCGGTATCTTCATGATCGCGGCTGAGAAAATGCATAAGCATTTCTCTGTGACAGATGTAGATCACATCACATGGAAGCAGGCGCTGAAGATCGGACTCTTCCAATGCCTCTCTCTTTGGCCGGGGTTTTCTCGAAGCGGCAGTACCATCGCCGGCAGCCTGCTCTTGGGGATCTCCAGAAAAGCGGCAGCAGACTTCACCTTCATCATGGCGGTTCCTCTGATGTTCCTTGCCTGCATCTATGATCTTCTGAAAACGATCAAGTACCTTGAAATGGGTGACTTTGGCATTCTGGCCGTCGGATTTGTGACCGCTTTCTTCGTGGCGTATGCATCCATTCTTTGGTTCCTGAAATTCCTGAATACTTCGACACTGACTGGCTTTGCCATCTATCGTTTTGTTGTCGCGCTCGTTGCACTCATTTACTTCTGGTGAAAAAAGGCTCCCGCTTCGGCGGGGGCTTTTTTAGTGGTGTGAAATCGTTTCTTGCCGCCTAAAAACCAAGTCCCATAAGACCTTTATACATCGTTTCATCATAACCATCCCTCTTGCTGCTCCTCCCCAAAGCCCTCCGACTGCAGGATCTCCGCAGAAGCCGCTTTCGGCGATGGCCCAGCCCGAGAGATTGGCCGATGGGGGATTTACATACAAATCATTGTTCCCTACTGGCAAAAAGAATACATTCATGGTATGATTGAATTTGTAGTAGTAGGAATAGTTTCTATTTCTGCCTGAAATGAGAGAGAAGGAGGGGAGTACATGAAGGCTTATATCCGTATCAGACATACTGGAGAATTATATGACCGCAGCTGCTATGCAGCCTATGCGGGAGCAAATGAACTGGATATCCCTGTGAAGCCCTATAAAGTGGTGTATTCTCTGACCGATAATGATCCGAAGGATCCTGTGGTGGGGACATTCTCTGATGTGAAGGTGGCACTCGAAAGATTCGGCGTGAAGCTGCTGCCACTGGATTATCCGGATGAGCTGATGCCCTTCGTCGGACGAAAGATCTGGAAATCGACACTCTTCACCATCACCAGCCATGCGGAAGACTGGCATGTCTTCGTCAAACCGGTGGAGGATGTGAAGCGATTCCATGGCACTGTGCTCGATAAGTCGGAAGACCTCATCAAGCTGGGCGGGGGACTCGAAGATATCGATGTCTGGTGCAGCAGCCGTGTGAATTTCATCTCTGAATGGCGTCTCTGGGTACTTCAGGGAGAGATCGTAGGTCTTTGTCCATATAAAGGACGCTGGGATATTTTCCCTGATCCCAGTGTCCTCAAAGCAGCCGTTGCTGCGTATCATTCCGCCCCTGCCGGCTATGCGCTGGACTTTGGTATCACGGATGAAGGCAAGACGCTCCTGGTCGAGGTATCTGATGGCTATGCGCTCGCTTCCTTTGGCTTGAAATCAAGGCTCTATATGCAGATCCTTCTTGCACGCTGGCAGGAATTAACTAAAGATGTGAAAGTGTGAGCTGGCGTATCTGCTCATCATTTTGTCCCTATGGCACCGATGCTTGTAGTACCTTTGTGTTTTCTGCAGTAGTCGGTGCTTTTCTTACCTGCAAAGCGGATCCTCTGCTTTCTCGGTTGTCTTTGGCTGACAGGTGAGCCGCAGTGGTACGGCACCAAAAGAGGCGCCGCGGAGCTTATAAACAGATAAAACTTTCAGGCATTTTGCATACTGCCTGTGCGCTTCTTGCGAAACGGATAGGATACGCAATAACAATGAATGAATTTACAGAAAGGAGGAGTTGTGGTGAGGCTGAGCAATGATTTTCTGCAGCGGCTGAAGGACAGTGTCAATATCAATGACATCATCGGCTCGTATGTCGATCTAAAGAAAAAAGGAAGATACTATTTCGCCTCCTGTCCTTTTCATGGACCGGAGAAAACTCCTTCTTTTTCAGTGTCTCCGGAAAAAGGATTTTATTATTGCTTTGGCTGTCACGAGAGCGGGGACGTCTTCCATTTCCTGCAGAAGATGGAAGGGATCACTTTCATGGAGGCCGTGGAGAGAGTAGCTGATTATGCCCATATCGATATGCCGACGGAGGAGATCTCTCCGGAAGAACGGCAAAAGGCAGCCATGATGAAGAAAATGGTGGAGGTCACGGAGCTTGCAGGCTCTTATTTCCACAATTGCCTCACACGGACGCAGATAGGACAGGCGGGAATGGCGTACTTCGAGAAGCGCCACCTTTCGATGGAAACCATAGAAAGATTCAAGCTGGGCTTTGCACCGGCGGATTGGCATCGTCTATACCATGACTTCACGACGAAAAAGCAGATAGATCCGAAGATACTCACAGCCTGCGGGCTTTGCGGGTACAAGAATGGAAATTATTTTGATATGTTCCGCAATCGCTGCATGTTTCCCATTCTGGATCTGAAGGGGCGTGTGGTGGCATTCGGCGGTCGTGTCATGGATGACAGTAAGCCGAAGTATCTGAATTCGCCGGAAAGCCCCATTTTCAATAAGCGCCGTCTCCTTTTTGCTATCTATCAGGCACTGCCGGAGATCCGCCAAAAGCGGCAGGCGATCATGGTCGAGGGCTACATGGATGCGATTTCCCTGCATGCCCATGGTGTCACGAATGTAGTAGCTTCCCTCGGGACTGCCTTCACCGTAGAGCAGGCAAGGCTTCTCAAAAAATATGCCGACGAGATCGTTTTCTCTTATGATATGGATGCTGCCGGTCAGAATGCGACGCGGCGGGCATTGGAAATCGCCGGCGCTGTGGGACTGAAGCTGCGTGTGGCACTCGTGGGTGAGGGCAAGGATCCGGATGAATTTGTCAATCTTCATGGCGGGGAGGCTTATTTAGAAGCGGTAGCGCAAGCGCAGCCTGCATTGGACTATCTCTTTGGCGCGCTGCAGCGGCAGTATGATGCGTCGACACTTGACGGGCAGCATCACATTCTTGATGAGATGTTCGCTGTACTTCTCGCGCAGCAGGATACGTTTCAGTTCAATTCGTTCATCCGCAAGATGGCGATGACGCTCCACATGGATGAAGGAATGATCCGAAGTGAAGCACTCTCCTTTGCGAAAAAGAATCATTCGACCCTATATATTTCCCAGAAAACACCGCTGGAAGCACCGACGACAGACAATGGGCCGCAGGCAAAGAAGCAGAAGCTTCTGGAAGAAGGGCTTCTCAAGTACTGCCTCCGCTATCATATGCTTCCTGAGGGCTGGGAGTTACTCAAAAATTATCCTTTCACCTCGCCTTTCCGTCAGAGACTCTTTGATGCAATGAAATCGATGGAGGGAGAAATCACGGAACAGGCGGTGGAGGGGAAGCTCCTTCGCGAGGATATACCGCTCCTGGCAGAGCTTGCGATGGAGGGGGATCCGCCCGGCTCTGTCCCTCAGGAGGAATATATATGGCCTTTGATGAAGATGTATCTCCAGAAGGAGTATCGTCTTCATACAGAAAAAGTCCAGTCTCTCATGACTTCAGATCCGGAAGAGGCCAGAAAAGAGCAGATGATCTGTATCCGCCTCAGCAAAGAGATCATGGCACTGGGAAGGGCGTGATAGCGACCGGACGTCGGCATCTGCCGCCCATCACTATCGACTGATCAGTAAGAATATTGTTTGTTTTGCATATACCACATTTCCGAAGCAGAGATGGACAGGATCGCCGGAATGGATTACCAGTATCGGGGGATATAAAAATGGCTGAACGAATGACTCAACTTGAAAAATGGATTCAGGAGCTGAAGAAAAAATCCCATGACGGGCTGGTAGCGAATAAGGATATCATGGAGTTCATTTCCACGCACAATCTGGGAGAAGAAGATCTGTCTGCACTTTATGAAGCACTTCATATCCACCAGCTGGAAGTCGACTTTAATGAAGAAGTGGATGATTCCTTCGACTTCATCGAGGAAGAGGAGTCGGCTGAGCTTGTCAAAGAAGAAGAGGCCGAGGCGGAAGCCGAAGAAGACACGCCGGTGCCTGATCTGGATAATGCCATCTCGATCGATGATCCCGTGAAAATGTATCTGAAGGAAATCGGTGCGCTGCCCCTTTTGACCAGTGAAGAAGAGATCGTGCTTGCCAAGACGGTCGAGGCGGGTATGCGTGCGGATGCGCTTCCTGAAGAAAAGGAAGCGGCGCTGGAAGCGAAGAGAGAGCTGGCTGATCGGAACCTCCGCCTCGTGGTCTCCATCGCAAAGAAATATCTGGGCCGCGGGCTTCAGTTTCTGGATCTCATTCAGGAAGGAAATCTGGGACTCTTAAAGGCGGTCGATAAATTCGACTATACCAAGGGCTATAAATTCTCCACCTATGCTACATGGTGGATCCGGCAGGCTATCACACGCGCCATTGCAGATCAGGCACGCACCATTCGTGTGCCGGTACATATGGTAGAGACGATCAATAAGCTGAATCGCATTTCCCGCCAGCTGCTGCAGGAGAATGGGCGTGAGGCAACCAATGAAGAGCTTGCCAAAGCCATGGGCGTATCACTCGCCAAGGTACGCGAGGTCAAAAAGATCGCACAAGACCCGATTTCTTTGGAAACGCCGATCGGCGAAAAGGAAGATTCCCATCTGGGAGATTTCATCGAAGACCATGAAGCCATCGCACCGGATGATGCCGCCGGCAGCATCCTTCTCCGCGAGCAGATCGAAGAACTTTTGACTGGGCTGACGGAAAGAGAACGACAGGTGCTCGAGCTGCGCTTCGGGCTGAAAGACGGCAAGACAAGGACTCTCGAAGAAGTGGGAAAATACTTCGATGTGACCCGCGAACGCATCCGTCAGATCGAAGGGAAAGCGCTTTCGAAGCTGAAAAAGACGGCAAAAAATCTGATCAACCAGTGAACCATAGGCAATCAAAAAGCAGCCCTTGACGGGCTGCTTTTTGATTGCGTTCATTGAGGATCATGAAAACAGTATATAAAATCCTTATGAGATCAGATGGTATGCGCGGAGCCGACGACAGCTTCGATCTTGTGCATGACCATCTGCTTCACGGCCTCTCTGGCCGGCTTCAGATAGCTTCTCGGGTCGAAATTCGACGGATCCTTGCAGAGTGCTTCACGGATGGCACTTGTCATAGCCAGACGGATATCGGTGTCGATATTGATCTTGCAGACAGCCATCGTGGCAGCCTTGCGGAGCATGTCTTCCGGGACGCCTTTCGCGCCGAGGACTTTGCCGCCATAGGCATTGCACTTTTCCACAAATTCCGGAATGACGGTAGAAGCGCCATGGAGGACGATCGGGTAGTCCGGCAGGAGCTTGCCGACCTTTTCCAGACGTTCATAGTCAAGATAGGGGTCGCCTTTGAATTTGTAAGCTCCGTGGCTGGTGCCGATCGCAATAGCGAGAGAGTCGCAGCCGGTAAGCTCTACGAACTCAGCCGCTTCTTCCGGATCCGTAAAGATCGCATCCTTCGCATCGACGCTGACCAGATCTTCTACGCCGGCCAGACGTCCGAGCTCGGCTTCCACCACGACACCTTTGTCATGTGCATATTCGACGATCTGCTTTGTGACTTTGACATTTTCCTCGAAGGAGTGCTTCGAGCCATCATACATGACGGAAGTAAAGCCACCGTCAATGCAGGCCTTACAGATCTCATAAGAAGAGCCGTGGTCCAGATGGAGTGCGGTCGGGATCTCCGGATAATCCTGAAGGGCAGTCTTGACCAGGCCGACGATATATTCCTGACCGGCATAATTGCGGGCGCCTTCCGAAGCCTGAAGAATGACCGGGGACTCCTCTTCCTTGGCAGCTTCCATGATCCCTTGGATGATTTCCATGTTATTCACATTGAATGCACCAATGGCATAATGCCCCTGATATGCCTTTTTAAACATTTCAGTAGTTCCTACGAGCGGCATAATGATACCTTCCTTTCAATGCAACATTGATATAGTGTATACAATATATAAGCTGATCGGTGAATAAAAGCTATATGATTGCCTTCCTTTATTATACTGAATGGTACTTTATATTTCCACTGTATTTTAAGAATTATTTTCAAAAAAAGAAATGGTCGCTATTTCTTACAGGCAGAGAGGGCGGATTCATGGTACAATAAAAGAAAACAAGGGAGGAGAACATAGAATGGATCAGAAAGAAGTCGATCTGAATGAAGAACAGGAGCTTTCCCCTGAAGAGCTGGCGGAATTCATGGCATCCTACAAGAAAGAGCTTGCCCGCATTTATAAAATGTCCAGCGCGAAGAAGTCTTTCATGGTGAGACAGAAGCTTCCAAATCTGAAAATGGCACTGGAAGAATGTGACCGCGACATGCGAAAAGATATTGATGAGCTGAAGCATAAGTATGGGATCCACTATTGAAAGGCAACTGCTCTTTTTCAAAAAAACTTTATTTTACCTCTTGCAAAAAATGAAGTTACATGATATACTCTTAACATCGCTTGAGACAAGACCTCTTGAAACCAAGTCAAATGAAAAGATTTGAAAAAAGAGCTTGACAAAAGCAAGAAAAACGAGTATAATAAATCTCGTTGAAACGGATCATTAGCTCAGTTGGTAGAGCACCTGACTCTTAATCAGGGTGTCCGGGGTTCGAACCCCTGATGATCCACCAGACATTCAGCCCAAAGTCATGGATGACTTTGGGCTTTTCTTTTTTCTACCTAACTCGCATAAAATTCATCACTTCTACCAATACTTTTACCAAATCAAGAAAATGCCATTCCGCAGCGCATGACGGGATGGCATTTTTTGATGCAGTGTGACTGGCTGCATCATCTTCTTCGTTAGAAAAAAGTATTTGCCTGTCATCAAGGTTTGACGGTACAACAAAAAAAGCATGCTCGCCGCCTTCTGCAGTCTGCTCTGTCTAAGGGGCATCAAGGGAACGCGTTCAAACGCGCCCTGCGCGATGCGCAAAGGAACATAGATAAATTATCCAAGCAGGGACTCAAGGCGGCCTACAATGGCATAATCGGCGCTATTTCAAAGGGCAATGAGGAGATGGTAGATAAAGCCATTGACGTGGCCAACCCAGAGAGCGCGCGATACTTTGCGGAACGAATCGCCCGCACTGAGAAGGCGAGAGCCTACATAGATGGGGTCATGTACCATTATGCCAATGCCCCCGACTGCGTGTCTTTCCGGTGGAAGATTTCGGGCTGCCATCCATGCGATGACATTTGTGACCTGTACGCCCGTGCAGACCTTTGGGGGATGGGCGAGGGCATTTTTCAAAATGACTGTTGATATCATGCAGGGAAAGCTCCCATGGCTTTACAGAGAAGGGGGAGCAGTGATTTTTCTGGTATTCCAAAGCATATGGGGGAGCGATGAAGCAGGAAATCATGATCCACTCGCAGGATCAGATTCTGCGAGTATTTTTATATTTTTCCATCCGAAAGCCCAGCATATCTGTTATAATAATAGCAATATAGTAAAATTTTAAGGGGAAGCCCTGGCAAAAGAAGCACTTTGATTTCATGGAGGAACGAGAATGGACTTTACATTAGATGCAAAGCAGCAGGAGCTGGTAAATCTGGCGAAGGAAATCGCACAGAAGGAGATCGCGCCGCGCGCTCTGGACATCGATAAGAGCGGTGTCATGGATCCGGAGCTGTTGAAGATTTTGAAACAGTCCGGTATGACTCAGCTGGCTGTTCCGAAGGAATATGGCGGAGCAGGACTCGATCTGTTGACGGGTGCGATGATCAGTGAAGAGCTCGCAAAGGGCTGTGCAGGTACAGCGACTGTTTGCGCAGCCAATTCGCTCGCTTCCTTCCCGATCCTTTTCGCCGGCAGCGATGAACAGAAAAAGGAATACTTCGACTGCCTGAACAACGGTGGGATCGCCTGCTTTGCGCTGACGGAACCAGGAGCAGGCTCTGATGCAGGTGCGGTATCCTGTAAGGCCAAAAAGGTCGATGGCGGCTATGTCCTGAATGGTACGAAGTGCTTCATCACCAATGCTCCGATCTGTGACAAAATCACACTCTTTGCCAATACCCGTGAATCAGGCGGCATTCGTGGTCTCACCGTTTTCACTGTCGATAGAAATACGCCGGGCGTCTCCATCGGCAAGGAAGAGGACAAGATGGGGATCCGTGCTTCGGCTACTTCGGAAATCATTTTTGACGATTGCTTCGTTCCGACAAGCGCCCGCATCGGTCGTGAAGGCATGGGCTTCCGCATCGCTATGCAGACGCTTGAGACATCCCGTCCGGTCGTCGGTGCGATTTCTGTCGGTATCGCGCAGGCTGCACTGGAAAATGCCATCCATTATGCACACCAGAGAAAGCAGTTCGGTCAGAAGATCGCTTCTTTTGAAATGGTACAGGAAATGATCGCGAATATGGTCACCAAGACGGAAGCGGCACGCGCGCTTGTCTATAAGGCTTGCTGGCTGAAGATGCAGGGGGATAAGAGGACGTCCATGTTCTCCGCGATGTCGAAGTGTTTCGCTTCGGATACAGCGATGGAAGTCACCACGACAGCGGTGCAGGTCATGGGCGGTAATGGGTACTCTCGTGAAAATCCGAATGAAAAATACATGCGTGATGCCAAGATCATGCAGATCTATGAAGGAACGAATCAGGTACAGCGCCTCGTCATTGCTAATGAAGCTCTATATTGATTAGAGGATAAAACGGGTGCGTGAAAGCAGAAGGCTTTCACGCACCCGTTTTTGCATGACTGAGCTGTAGGAAAACACGGATGCAATCGGAGAGTTTGACTTTACATGTGCTTTCAAACACGCTTCTTAAGTAGTTCGCAATTCGCGATTCCTTTTGCCTTTCATGGAAATATAGGAGAAATCGAACATTATTGGGATAGGGATTAGGAAGACATTTAATGCACAGTACACTGGCGTATACTATGCATTGCTCGTATTTCGCCTAAATATAAATTTCGGGGGGGGTGGATATAGAATTTAATGATATTGACTAAATGAACTTTGGCAATATAAGATTATAAAGGCTTATTTATTATGTAGCTCAAGAGAGGTGATTCAAATGAAAATTATGGGAAAATTAAGTGCATTATTGTTTTCGTTAGGACTTGTATCGGCGGGGGCGGGTACGAGTGTACAAGCAACATCAGCAGATATGGAAAAGTTTTCTAATATTACAGATACTACCCCCATTATTTTACAAGAAAATATGAGTCAGCAAATTTCATTTGAGAAACATTTGAATTTTTCGAGTGAGCCATTTGATAATGCTATGGGAGTTTATCACACTTCTCATTATTCGCATACCTCCCACAGGTCTCATTATTCTCATTATTCTTCTCGGTATTAACACTTTTAAACAAGCTGCTTTATTGTGGCTTGTTTTTTTATAGGAGATTTTTTATGGAGTGTATAAAGGAAATACAGGATGGTTATGAAATTATTTTATCAAAGAGACTTTATGAACGGGAAGCAATAATCTCTTTAGCATATAAATACAGTGGCCGTTTTGTAATATCACTTGATTCAATAGATAGTGAATATGTGAGTTTTAGTGTAAGGAAGCATAGCAATTTATCAGAACCAAGTAGAGATGATATAGAGAAAATTCTTGCTGACTTGCTGGATGAGCAACTTAGGTTGGAAATTTTGCGAAGAACAAAAGAAATTCGAGATATTATTTATAAAAAGGCATTTGAACCATTGAAGGTAAAATGATATGAAAACCATACAATATCCATATTTATTTGAAACGTTTGATGACTCATTTCTATTAATCAATATGGTGGGAGAGCATATATTTTTATCCCCTGATGATTTCGAGTGCTTAATTTCGGAAAATTATGATAAATTGACGGAAAGAGCCAAAATCGGTTTATATAGCCATCATTTTATTAGTTCCGCGGATAATAAGGACTTAGTAGAAAATTTATTGGCAGTGAAATTAAGAAGTAGAAAAGATTTTTTACGATATTTTACAACTTTGCATATGGTCGTTTTAACTTTGCGCTGTAACTGCCATTGTGATTATTGTCATGCTAGCTCTAAAAATCTAGTTTCTAAAGAAACAGATATGTCCTTGGAAACCGCAAAGCATGTACTTGATGTGATTTTGCAATCGCCTTCATCTGAAGTTAAAATTGAATTTCAAGGCGGAGAGCCATCTTTGAATTGGACTGTTCTTGAATTTTTTGTTTTAGAAGGAGAGAAAAAAGTCAAAGAAGGATTAAAGAAAAGCATTTATTTTGTGATTTGTACTAACTTAATTAATTTGTCTGATGAACAAATTGAATTTTGCAAAAATCATCATGTAGAAATATCGTCTTCTTGTGATGGCCCTAAATTTTTTTATGACTTACATCGACATGCATTAGATGGTTCAAGTGCTTATGAACATTTTATTAAAACATTACAGAAGGTTCGAAAAATTAAGGGGGATAATAGCGTCAATGCTTTATTGACCATAACCAAAGATAATTTGCATCATTTACCTGAAGTTATTGATCATTATATGAAACTTGGATTTCATAATGTTTTTTTGCGTGCGCTTAATCCTTATGGATATGCAAAACAGAATGAAGCACAATTGGGCTATTCTTTAGAAGAGTTCGTACAAATATATAGAGATGCATTGGAATATATTTTTACAATTAACCAGAATGGGACATTTTTTGCAGAGTCTTATGCTGCTCTAATATTTGAGCGAATCATGACTCCTTTTTCTACCGGATTTGTAGATTTGCAGTCTCCTACGGGAGCTGGAACTGCTGGTGCTATCTATTATTATAATGGTGATGTATATCCATCTGATGAAGGGCGTATGTTGGCAGCTATGGGCGATTGTCATTTTAGGATGGGAAATGTATATTATGATGATTTTAAGACAATTTTCTCATCGAAAGTAATGAAAGATTTAGTACAAAATAGTTGTGTTGAATCTATGCCCGGATGTTCTACTTGTGCATATAGCCCATATTGTGGTGCAGATCCTATTCGGTATTATACAGAATCTGGCGATTTAATGGGGAAACGATATGATAGCGGATTTTGTAGAAGAAATAAGGGCGCAATAAAAGTTATTCTTGATATTATAAAGGAAAATGATCCTAAGAAAATCGCAATTCTTTGGTCATGGGTTCAGAGAAGGCCTTTGGAGGATTGGCAATGTGGCAAACACGAGGAATAGGTACAAATATAACCAAACCAATTATTGCACGCTTTTCTAAGAAAAAAATAAATTGGTGGGAGATATTTTCAGAAAAAACAATAGGACTTTACACAAATCCTAAAGCAGGGAAACATTTGGCGGTAAGTTTGTCTGATCAGGCAATTGATGGATATGAATATCCGATGGTATCGCGCGTTCCTACGGCAGCACTATGTGAACTTAACGAAGGCGACATATTGCAAATTATGCCAGACGGAAGAATATTGCGTGTGTATAACATTCAATCGAAGCAAAATGTTTTATTTATTACAGAAAAATGTAATTCAAGGTGTATCATGTGTCCGCAGCCGCAAAAACCTATTGATCATGATCAGGAGGTTTTGAAGATATTATCTCTTTTACCAAGGGAAAGTGTAAGAGAAATTTGTGTAAGTGGAGGAGAACCAACTGTTAATGCCAATTTTACTAATGTTATGAAGACATTGGCAAAGTTTCCTAATGTAGATCCTATGGTATTAACAAATGGAAGACGATTTAGTGATTTTGAGTTTACCAAAAATGTTATTGCGAATGCGCCTTTCAATACGCAATATGCAATTCCTTTGTATTCGGCTGTTCCCGAAATCCATGATTCTATTGTCGGTGCTAAAGGAGCTTTTAGAGAAACCATCATGGGATTACATAATTTAGCAAAATTTAGAATCCCTGTGGAAATCAGAATCGTATTAACTAAGCAAAATATTACAGGATTGGTTGATTTAGCGGATTTTATAGGATGGAATTTACCTATGGCTGTTCATGTTGCCTTTATGGGAATGGAAATACATGGACGAGCAGATGATAATAAAGGAAAAGTTTGGGTAGAACCTGCTAATTATATGCAGGAGTTAGCTATAGCTGTAAAAAATATAGCACATAGAAATATCCCTGTGTCAATCTATAATTTACCATTATGTCTATTGCCAAAAGAATTATGGCAATATAGTAAAAGGAGTATATCCGATTGGAAGCAGGAATATCGAGTGGAATGTGAAGGCTGTACTCAACAAGATAATTGTGGAGGATTTTTTACCACTTCTGTAATCATTCCCCATGGGATTCATAGATTATGATCCTTGTTTTTTAAAGTTACAAATATATAGTTAAGTTCATATCAGTGTGTAGACTAATTTCTTTTGTTTTCAATTGTTGTATAAATAAAAATGAATATTGGGTTTCGATTCAATTGCTGGTCGGATGACTGATTCACACCATTATACGTACATAATCTAATGCTTTGAGACCTGCTTCCCCAGTGGTGCTTTTATTTTGATGCATCATGTTGCTTTCTTTACCGTACCCATAGAACCTGCTGAACCCTTTATTTCAAACCAAAAAAAGACCGCTTACGCGGTCCTTTTTTATTTCTGTCATTATTCCCAAGCAGGAACGATAGTGCCTTTGTATTTTTCAGCGATGAATTTTTTGACGGATTCAGACTGATAGTACTTGACGAATTTCTGATAAGCCGGCTGATCCTTGTCCTTCTCGCGTGCAGCGATGATCATGACGGCGAGCGGGGTATCCTTGTCTTCGAGGAAGATACCCTGGTCTTTCGGGGAAAGTCCGGAGCTCATGACGTAGTTCATGGTGATGACGGATGCATCGACATCAGCAAGGCTTCTTGGAAGCTGAGCGGCTTCGAGTTCCTGGAATTTCAGGTGTTTCGGGTTTTCTACGACATCTGCCGGGGTGGCTTTCATGCCGACGCCTTCCTTCAGTTTGATGACGCCTGCTTTTTCGAGCAGCTGGAGACCACGGCCTTCATTGGTCGGGTCGTTCGGGATGGAGACGGTAGCGCCGTCCGGCAGATCCTTGATATCCTTGTACTTATCGGAATAGACGCCCATGCGCATCAGGATAGCTTTGCCGATAGAGACGAGGTTTGTATTGTGCTGTTTGTTGAAGTTCTTCAGGAACGGTTCATGCTGGTAGACAACGAGGTCGAGATCGCCATCAGCGAGTGCCTGATCCGGAGTGACATAGTCGGAGAATTCCTTCACGTTGACCTTGAGACCGTTGCTTTCTGCTTCTTTGGCAGCGGCTTCGACGACTTCTGCATGCGGGCCGGCCGTAGCACCGACGGTGATCTCTTTCTTTTCCTGTACAGAGGCAGCGGCCGAGGAGGCTGGCTTTGCGTTGGAACCACAGCCGGTGATGATGGCTGCTGCGGAGAGGGCGCAAAGTCCAGCGATGACGAGTTTCTTTAACATAGATATACTTCCCTTCTTTTATAAAATCCGGTGTCTATGTATGGAAGTGGGAGAACTCGCATTTCCTATAGATCCGGTGGAAAACCTGATCAGAGGCATGGGGCAGGGCGCATATAGGGGACGCAGAGGAGAAGGCGGATATAGCCAGTCTCCATTCCCCAAGCTTACTCATTTTTTACTTCTTATTCGCCTTTTTCGCAAGATTGCTTCCGATAAACTGGATGAGCTGGACGACGACGATAAGGACGAGGATGGTAGCCACCATGACGTCGGCTTGGAAACGCTGGTAGCCGTAGCGGATGGCGAGGTCGCCTAAGCCGCCGCCGCCGATGGTGCCTGCCATAGCGGAGGAACCGATGAGGGTGACAATGACGACAGTGATATTCTCAATGATGGAAGGCAGGGCTTCCGGGATGAGGACTTTCTTAATGATCTGGAACGGGGAAGCGCCCATGGATTCAGCCGCTTCGATGAGGCCGAAGGGGACTTCACGGATGGAGGTCTCGACCATGCGGGCGGTGTAGGGGATCGCAGCGATAGTCAGTGGGACGATGGCTGCGGTGGTGCCGATGGAGGTGCCTGCGATGAGACGGGTGAGAGGAATGATCGCGACCATCAGAATGATGAATGGGATGGAGCGGATCATATTGATGATAAAAGCGAGCGGCTTATTGAGCAGGCGGCAGGCGAGGATGCCATTTTTCTCCGTGACGACGAGGAGGATCCCCAGAGGAATGCCGACGACAGCGGCGATCAGGGCAGAAACGCCGAGCATGTAGAAGGTTTCTGCCGTACTTTTCAGAAGAAGATTACTAATGACTGGAGACATATCCGAGCACCTCGCTTGTGATAGGTAACGATTTCAGATGACTGAGCGCTTCTTGCATATCGCTGTCATCGCCAATGATGGTGATAATGAGACGGCCGAAGGATACATTCTGGATGTAGTCGATGGAACCGTACAGGATAGATACGTCCAGATTGTACTTTTTGATGAGATTGGCGATGATCGGTTCATTTGCGACGTCGCCGCGGAAGGAGAGGGAGAGGACGGTCTGGTCGTCCGCGTTCTCTTTATCGGCATGGATATCCATGTGGGAGAGCTGTTCCGGTACTTCCGAAGACATGACCGAGCCGACGAATTTTTTCAGAGTCGGAGTCTGCGGATTGGTGAAAAGATCGACGACGGAGCCTTCTTCGATGATGCGGCCATGTTCGATGACGGCGACACGTTCAGCGATCTCCTTGATGACTTCCATCTGATGCGTGATCATGATGATGGTGATGCCGAGCTTCTTATTGATATCTTTCAGCAGCTGCAGGATGGATTTGACCGTTTCCGGATCCAGCGCAGAGGTCGCTTCATCGGAGAGGAGTACGGATGGATTGGACACGATGGCGCGTGCGATGCCGACACGCTGCTTCTGTCCGCCGGAGAGCTGTGCGGGGTACTTATCTTTGTACTCGGTAAGGCCGACCATCTCGAGGATGTCATCGATGCGTTTCTTCTGCTCTGCCTTCGGCACATTGGCAAGCTCCAGAGGGAATGCGATATTTCCTGCCACTGTGCGGGAGGACAGCAGGTTGAAATGCTGGAAGATCATGCCGATGCCTTTGCGCTCGCTGCGCAGTTCCGCCTTGGAGAGCTTCATCATGTCTTTGCCATTGATCAGGACTTCGCCTGTGGTCGGTGGTTCAAGCATATTGATGCAGCGGACCAGGGTCGATTTCCCTGCACCGGACTGCCCGACGATGCCGTAGATCTCACCATCTCTGATGGTGACGCTGACGTCGTCCAGTGCTTTGAAATTGCCATATACTTTCGTTATATGTTTGAGTTCAATCATTGGAGTCTCCTCATAAAAACAAAAAAACTTTCATCGGAAGATGAAAGCTTGCAGTCGCATCATCTTTCGAGAATACACTCGCTGGAATTGGCACCGTTTCATAAAGATGGTTGCCGTGGCTTCAAAGGGCCAGTCCCTCCGCCACTCATGATGAAAGTCGTATGTAATTCAATCGACAAAGCCGATTGAATGAATTGTACTCTTTATGAGAAGGAAAGTCAATAGAGTTTTAAGGACAGCTGTAGGGGACACTGCCCTTTTACCTTGCAGGAAAGATTTGTGCGATGGAGAAATGGCGGCGGCGCTGCTCAGGCAGATCCTTTGGACCGAGTGGTCCCTCTTTGGAACGTACTCATGTCAGGTACAGGACATTCCAGGGATGATGACAGGGGCATGGATGGAAGAGACTGCTTAGTCACCGGTCACTCATCTCCCGATCACGACCTTTCTTTCCCTCCGCTTTTCGATTTTCCTTTTGCACCGCTTTGTCTCTAATGCTATAATATACTAAAGTATCGTAACTATAACTACCCAATGACAGGAGGACATATCAATGAGTGTGAATCACAGACTGGTGAATCCGCTGACGGATCAGCTTTTCGATGGCATTCTGACTTTGAAGACGAGAGAGGAGTGCTATGAATTTTTTGAAGATCTTTGTACGATCAATGAGCTGCGTGACATGTCGCAGCGTCTGGAAGTGGCACGTATGCTCGAAGCGGGAGATAAGTATGACCGCATCGAAGAAGCGACGGGCGCGAGCACTGCCACGATTTCCCGCGTGAAGCGTTGCTTGAAATTCGGTGCCGACGGATATGTGCAGGTGCTCTCCCGGATGGGAAAAGACGTGTCGAAGACGACTGACTGATGATTTCAGGGACATGGGGATCCCATCGATGGATCAGATTTGCCGATGGATGCTGTCTGACGATGATCAGCTCCCTGTCTCCTTCGGGTTTTCAAAAAGGAAGAACTACCATGCAACCACTCCAACTTTCTCATAAAGGCTTCAAGGCCTATGATATTCGCGGTGTCGTGGGGGCGGAGGTGAACGAAGACCTGGCATATCGCGTAGGCCGCGCATATGCAGCACTCTACCATCCGCAGACGATGTGTGTCGGCTATGATATCCGTCCGAGCTCTCCTGCCATCGCCAAGGCTGTCATGCGCGGCCTGACGGATGGCGGCGCGGATGTGATGGACATCGGCCTTTGCGGGACGGAAATGATGTACTTCGCTACGTTCCATTACGGACTTTCCGGCGGCATCATGATTACCGCGAGCCATAATCCATCGAATTACAATGGCTTAAAACTTGTGCGCGAAGGGGGGATCCCTGTCAGTGCCGATACGGGACTGAAAGACATCGAAGCACTCGCATTCTCCGGGGATTTTCCCGAGACAGAGAAAAAAGGGAAGACCTTTGCGAGACAGATTCTCCAGGACTACATCGACTGTATCCTCTCCTTTGTGGATGTCACGAAAATGAAGCCGCTTCACATTGTGGTGGATGCAGGAAATGGCTGCGCCAATATCGCCTTCGCAGAACTAAAGAAACACCTGCCCTTTACTTTTACAGAATTATATATGGAGCCGGACGGAAGCTTCCCTCATGGTGTGCCGAATCCGATGCTGGAAGAGTGCCAGAAGCCGCTCAAGGAGAAGGTGCTCGAAGAAAAAGCAGATCTCGGGATCGCCTGGGACGGAGACTTTGACCGCTGCTTCTTCATCGATGAAAATGGGAAATTCGTAGAAGGCTGCTACATGGTAGGACTGCTTGCATCCTATTTTCTCAAGAGGCATCCCGGAGAGATCATCATTCACGATCCGCGCGTCTTCTGGAATACGGAAAAGATCTGTCGTCTCTATGGAGGTGTGCCCGTCGAATCGAAGGGGGGACATGCTTTCATGAAGGAGACCATGCGTCGCGTCCATGGCATTTATGGAGCTGAAAACAGTGCCCATCATTTCTTCCGTGACTTCTCTTACTGTGACTCTGGTATGATCCCATGGCTTATCGTGACAGAGCTCATGAGTGAGACAGGCAGGCACCTTGGCGAAATGGTCGCTGAAATGGAGAAAGAATTCCCCGTGAGCGGAGAGATCAATCTGCCAGCGAAAAATGTGGAGAAAACCCTCGCTGCAGTCAAGGCAGCTTATGCACCGAAAGCCTTGGCTATCGATCCCACGGATGGCGTAGGGCTTGAGTTTGAAAGTTGGCGTTTCAATCTCCGTCCATCGAATACGGAGCCTCTTATACGTTTCAATATGGAGACGATGGGAGACCGATCGCTCCTCGAAGAGAAGAAAGAGGAGATCATGAAGCTCGTCGAGGAAAGTAACAGATAATGCGGCTTATCGCTTCTGCGTGGGCAGCAGCGCCCATCGGGCATTCATTTTGAGAGGATATGCTCTTATCGATCAAAGGCTCTACGCTGATGCATACATATGATGCATACGATCTCTCATGCAAACAATGGAGCTGTGAAGAAATGAATCCTCATTTCTTCACAGCCCCTTTTTACTTTGCTTTCATTTGGTTCA
>CAVBQN010000012.1:0-34430 GCA_963597545.1 Fusicatenibacter saccharivorans | reverse complement strand
AAGGCTGCGATACGAGAATACCATCTTCTAAAAAAAGGCGGCGAAGCCGCCACCTCAACCCTGAACCCTGAACCCTGAACCAAATGAAAGCAAAGTAAAAAGGGGCTATGAAGAAATGAGGATTCATTTCTTCACAGCCCCTTTCAAACAGAACCATATTACCAAAGTCTGACAGCCGGTTTCTTATCCGGTTCACCGAAGCGGTGAATGGTATCTACGAAACGGACCGTACCGGTCTTGTAGCGCAGGACCAGTGTGCTGGTCCTCGCACCGCCGCCAAAGTAGCGGACGCCTTTCAGCATCGCGCAGTCAGTGATCGCCGTTTCCGAAAAGATGCAGTCATCGCCTTTGACAAGGTCATCTAAGGTCAGAACCTTGTTCGGATCGGTGATGCCCATAGCATGCAGACGGCGGACTTCTTCTTCCGTGTGCGGGAGCAGCTTCGCCTGCATATCACCGCCGAGACATTTCAGACCGACAGCGGCAAGGACGCCTTCCGGCGCACCGCCGGAGCCGAGGACCATATGAATACCGCTGCCCTGAATGCCACAGTCGATGGACGGTACGACATCCCCATCAGTGATGAGACGGATGCGTGCGCCGGCTTCTCTGGCTTCGCGGATGATGCCTTCATGTCTTTCACGATCAAGGACAACAATGGTGAGATCAGAGATTTCACGATCCATCGCTTTCGCCACGCGGGTCAGGTTTTCAGTAACAGATGCATTGATGTCGATGCAGCCCTTCGCTCTCGGGCCGACGCAGATCTTCTGCATATACATATCCGGTGCGTGGAGCAGGCAGCCTTTCGGTGCAATAGCAAGGACCGCAATCGCGCCATCTTTGCCCTTCGCTACCAGGTTCGTCCCTTCGACCGGATCGACAGCGATGTCGACCTCTTCTCCGCCCTGACCGACTTTTTCGCCGATATACAGCATCGGTGCTTCATCGATCTCGCCTTCGCCGATGACGACAGTGCCGGAGACTGGCGTCTTGGCAAACTGCTGGTGCATGCCGTCTACCGCAGCCTGATCCGCGCCTTCCTTATCGCCTGTCCCCATCAAACGACCAGCCAGAAGTGCAGCCTGTTCTGTGATTCTTACAAATTCCATTGAAAGTTGTCTGTTCATTGTATGCCTCCACAATAGTATACTTTCTCTTTCACAGTTATCGTTATTGTATCATACTTATAGAAATAATGTAGTATACACTTTTCGTTTTTAGAAAATTCTAATATATGAGGTCATTGGATGCGGGATGTAGGATTTGCCCCTTTGGAAGTCTTTCCATAGATACGGAAAGCCAAGGGGAGCGATGCGCGCGTCCGCATACGCAAACAGGCGATGCTCGAAGGCGGCAAGTCACCATACAGCCGATCCCCGGCCACTAGTTTCTGGTATATTCTATCGCAAACTGATGCATGAGTCGGATGAGGCAGTCATTCGTCAGAAGGTATGCGAGATCCTCTTCCGTCTCGATCGTATAGTCCCACTGTTTCAGGAATCGAGAGAAAGCCTTCTGGATCTTCCGCTCCGATTGACCCGTTTCCGGCAGGGATAACGGATAGGATAGCCCCATGTCCAGCAGTACTTTCAGCATGACGGGGCGGAAATGGTACTCTAAAAAGCAGCTTTCTATCCAGAACTCATGCAGCGTCCTTTGAAAACGCGCGGTGAGAGGCATGAATCTCAGATACAAAGAAAGCCCATCACTGACCCCTCCCCAGAAATCAGCAAAGGCGACATCATAGGCCCCATCCTTCTGCTCACGAATGAAATCCATCGCATCCGCTTCGATGATATGGATCTTTTCCTTATGCGGAAACTGCGGCAGAAGGTGTGTCTTGAAAAGAGAGATCACGTGGGAATTCATTTCCACCACCGTGACAGACTCCACCTCTTTCTTTTCTGCCGCCATGAAGGCATAGTAGCCCAGGCCAAGGCCATAGGTGATGACCTTTCCATGGGCGCGCGCCAGCGGCTCTTCCATCGACTCGATCTCACTCATGACGACACTCATCCACACATGGCCATTTTCTCTGATGACAGGAAAAGCGACGCGCTCATCAAAGAAACCGATATCCGCATAGCCAAAAGGCCGCTTGGCCGAATAGCCCTGATGATAGGTCTGGAAGAATTCCCCACCAAGATAGTCGGTCGTCCCCAGCTCGATCGCCCCCGACTTCGCTTCCGGTGCATGCACATGGATGTAGTAGGGATTCTTCGTCACCAAAGAGGCGTCATAGAAATGGGTGTGCTCCTCGATCTCCTTCATCAGCGCCTTCCACAGGCCTTCGGGATCATACAGATCACAAAGCGCAGAGTATGGGATGAGGCCTTCCGGATCCTCCCAGATGTTCTCGATAGCGTCATCCACCGTATCTGTGAATCCGATATCGGCCGCCGCACGGATCCGCTCTTTATCCGAGAGCCCGCGGTCGAGATCATTCACGCAGAGGTGGTCTGCCACCTCTCCGAGCATGATATCCCCCGCCGTCACAGACAGCAGATAGGATTTTAACAGTTTGCGAAGCGGTCTGGTGAACGCTTTCGGATTGGCAAAATGCATACATATTCTCCTTCATCAATTACAAGAGGCTCACGGAGGGCAAAACGCGCTGCAGGGTCATTTCCTCCGAAGCACGATCTCCGGCGCATAGCTGTGAAGCTCTTTGCGCAGCGTCTTATCAAGGATCTTGACTTTATTCATAAAGCTTCGCATGACGAACGCATTCTCGGTAAGACCACTCTGGGTCGTCACCCTCTCACACTCATAAATGGCTGCCGTACACTGGATACGCTCAAGCATGAGACTCGCCGTCCCCTTCTCGTTCAGCACCAGAAAAGACCAGTCTTTCCCCGCTTGCATCCGAGGAAGATCCTCGCCGGTGTATACAAAGTGATAGAAAAATGGTTTTTCTTCCTCCTGCACGATCTTCCAATGGAGTCTTCGTGCGATCTCATAGATCTCTTCCATCCTGGCAGGACGGAAATCAGCCGATATCTCAGCCATACAGCCTCCTTTTTTATACATAGCCGGTTTACCAGGGAAGCCTTTCCTTAGCTGGCTCCGCTCGCAATCGTCATGCCCATGACTTTTTTCGCTCCCGCGCGCATAAGCTCATGAGCGGCCGCCTCCATCGTAGCCCCCGTCGTATAAATATCATCCACGAGAAGGATGGTTTTCCCTTTCACATCCATAGACCGCGCGATGTGAAAAACGCCTTTGATATTCTGAAAACGCTCCTTTCGGGATAAGAGGGACTGCGTGTGCGCACTGCGGATGCGGACGAGTGCATCCGGCCGGTAATCATAGCCTGCTTCCTTCATCCACGCGGCAAACATCAGATCCACCTGGTTATACCCGCGCCATTTCTTCTTTCGAGAAGACAGCGGGATAGGGATCACCAATCCGCACTCCCCCATCCTGTCCCACAAGGGAAAGCGGGAAAGGAGCGGCGCAAAGACGCGCTTCCTGCTGCGCCGCCCACCATACTTGATCTGTATGATGCAGTCCCGGATCGCACCTGCATAGTCGCAGCAGGTATAGCAGCCCGAGAGGTGGTCGGTGAAAGAGGAATTGAGGAGCCTCGGATTCCAGATCTTCCGGAGGCACGCCTCGCACCACTGCACGTTCGGATCGACCACGCATCCGCAGCCCGGGCAACAGGTGGGGTAGAGTATCTCCAGGATATCAGTGATAAGACGCATGGCAGGGTCCTTTCCAGGGATTCAGGGGTGGGGATTTCCCACCAAGGCATTATCCTTCCGTTTCTCCCGTCAGGAGCGGAAAGAAAAGGCTGTATCTTCGTCCGGTCTCTACGGTATCGACGGCTTTTGCCAATGCTTCTTCCGTCGTGATCAGATAAGTGGTCTTTTTCGCACGGGTGATTCCTGTATAGAGAAGATTTCGCTTCAGCATCATGCGCTGTGTCGGAAGGAGGACAAGGATGACAGTATCATACTCGCTTCCCTGACTTTTATGGACCGTCGTCGCATAGGCGAGCTGCAGATCATTTCTTTCCTCTTTTTCATAGACGACTTCCCTGTCATAGAAACTGACAGCGATGCGCTTTTCTGTCACAGACCAGACAATGCCGACATCACCATTATAGACACCCTTGTCATAGTCATTCCGCTTCTGCATGACCTTGTCGCCAACAAAGAAATGATTCCCCGGCGGGATCTGCTTCTGATGCACCAGCTCCTGAATGGCATGATTCAGATTGTCCACCCCGCACCGGTCACGATACATCGGAGAGAGTACCTGCAGTGCCATTTTCTCCTTGCTCTCCCCATAGTGCAGCGAGCGGCAAAGGCTTATGACCGTATCGAAGGCTTCCTCTTCCGACCAGACCGGAAGGATCTTGAATTCCCCGCCTTCGTCCGGGACACACATATTCCCTTCCCGGATGAGGGCCGCATTCTCGATGATGCCGCTCCCTTCTTTCTGACGAAAAATATGCTTGAGCCTTGTGACAGGCACCTTTTCCCAGGCGATGATAGATTTCAAGGGCGTACCCGGTCCTACCGGCGGGAGCTGGTCGACATCGCCGACCAGAATGAGGCGTGCATCTTCTTTCAGCGCAGACAACAAATGATAGAAAAGGGAAATATCCATCATGGACGCTTCATCGACGATGATGAGGTCTTCTTCCAAAGGATCGCTTTCATCCCGCGAAAAGACCGTCCCGCCGTCCTCACGTTTTTCCGCCTCGAGCGCCTTATGAATGGTATCCGCATCCATGTGGCTCGCGACCGCAAGGCGCTTCGCCGCACGGCCTGTCGGCGCCATGAGATGGACTTTCAGATCGTGCTGTTCGGCCGCCGTGATGATGGCCCGCACGAGTGTCGTTTTCCCTGTGCCCGGCCCGCCGGTGATGACGAGGACGCGGCTCTTCATCGCCTCTTCGACGGCTTCCTTCTGCTCCTCTGCCAGTGTGATATGATTCTCTCTCTCAAATTTCTCGATGGCCAGTACAGCCGTTCCAAGTGACTTCTGGTGACAGAGCATGCCTGTCAGGATATCAGCCGACTGCGTTTCCGCTTTATAGAGAAAATCCAGGTACACATACACTGTCTTTTCATAGGTCAGAGACGGCAGAAGGCCTTCCCCGATCGCAGACTCGATGCCTTCCTTGATGATCTCGATGGAGAGATGGAGAAGCGGCACGGTATTTTTCGCCAGCGAATCGATCGGCACACAGCTGTGCCCCTGAGAAAGCGCCAGTCCCAGCATATACGTCACACCTGCCGTGATACGCTCGCAGTCATTCGCCGCTACGCCCTGATCCATGGCGATACGGTCGACCTCAAGAAAGGTCATTCCGGCTATGTCTTCCAGCATGCGATAGGGTTCGTGCTGAAAGATGGACTTGATATTCTCTCCGTAACGCTTCTGCATATCTGCCGCATATTTTTCGGGAATAGCCAGTGACTGGAGATACATGATGATCTCCTTCAGCCCGGAAATCATCTCGTAGGATTTTTTGATCTTCTCAAATCCCTTCGGCCCTATACCGGGTACTTCCAGAAGGGCATCGATATTCTTCTCGAAGATATCCATCGTCTTTTTGCCAAAGTGTGCCACGATGCGGCGCGCCATGGTCTCACGGATGCCATCGATCATCCCCGATGCCAGGAAATGAATGATATCCTCCGTTTCTTCTGGCTTCACCATCTCCATGCTCTTGGCGGAAAACTGCACTCCAAAACGGGGATGCTTCTGCCAGCACCCCCGCATGAGTATCTGTTCGCCGACGTATGGGCCTCTCCCATGGTATGTGGCGCAGGCCAGCTTGCGGCTTTCCTTATCTTCGATCTGAAAAACGCAGAATCTGCCATCATCGCTTGCATAGATGCATCGTCTGACGGTACCTCTGAGTTCTTCGATCATTTTGTTTCCCCTTGTATCAGTTTCGACTGCAGCTTTTTGCTGATATCCATCAAGAGCTGGTACCAACGGATGAAATCAGGGCGGCTGCTCACATCTTCGATGAGAGAAGACAATGCCTCGATATTCTTCGCTTCCCTTTCTGCATCATAGATCGGCTTGTGCGCTTTCAGCTTATACAGGGCAATGCCTCTCGACAGCTCCAGCCGCTTCTCAAAAAGCGCTGCCAGCTCACTATCGATCCGGCGCACCGAAGCGCGCAGCTCTTCCAGTTCTTTTTCGTCCATCTAAGCCCCTTACCGGTTCTTTTCATGAAGCTCTGCCAGGATCTCCATGACCTTGGCTTTGCATTCTTCATACGGCACTTCGATGGTCTCACCGCTTCGACGCAGACGGATCTCCACATTGCCGGACTGCTGCCATTTCTTGCCGATAGTCACACGGACCGGATAGCCGATGAGGTCAGCATCCTTGAACTTGATGCCCGCTCTTTCATTGCGGTCATCAAGGACCACTTCATCCGCTTTTTCTTCCATCGCATCATAGAGCTTCTTTGCCGCATCCATGACTTCTTCCGATTTATTGTTCGCCGGGACGATGACCACTTCATAAGGCGCGATCGCGACCGGCCAGATGATTCCGTCGTCATCGTGATTCTGCTCGATGGAGGCAGCCACCGTACGTGTAACGCCGATGCCGTAGCAGCCCATCACCATCGGGTGCGACTTGCCATTGTTATCGAGGTAGGTCGCCCCCAGCGCTTCGCTGTACTTAGTCCCGAGCTTGAAGACCTGTCCGACTTCGATGCCCTTCGTGATGACGATCTTGCCGCCGCAGTGCGGGCAGACATCGCCTTCCTGGATCTGGCGGATGGTATCCACCTTCACATCACCGAAATCGCGGGCCGGATTCACATGGATGTAGTGTTTGTCCTTTTCATTGGCCCCGCAGCAGGCATCCTGCATTTCCATGACCGTCTTATCGCAGATGATGTCAAAATTCTTCACCTTTTTAAGGCCGATCGGGCTGATATAGCCAGCCGTCAGACCGCAGCGCTCCAGATCTTCTTCCGATGCCATATCCACATTGATCGCACCATAAATATTCTGGAGCTTTACTTCATTGACTTCATGATCGCCGCGCACCATAGCAAGGACGACGGTATCATCGAGCTTGTAGACGACCGCCTTGACGGACTGCTTCACATCCGCATTGAGGAAGTTGCAAACCATCTCGATCGTGTGCTGCCCCGGGGTTTCTACGATCTCTTTTTCCTTGTCATTCCGGATATCGCAGGGAATCGTCTTCGGATCGACCGCTTCGATATTCGCTGCGAAATCACAGTCTTCGCAATATACGATATCCGCTTCGCCGGAATCTGCCAGCACTTCGAATTCATGAGACGCATTGCCGCCGATCGCGCCAGAGTCTGCGATGACCGGACGAAATTTCAGACCGCAGCGGGTGAAAATGCGCCAGTATGCATCATACATCAGTTTGTACTGCTTATCGAGACCTTCCTGATCCATATCGAAGGTGTAGCCATCCTTCATGATGAATTCGCGGCTTCTCATCAGACCGAAACGCGGACGCTTCTCATCACGGTACTTGTTCTGGATCTGATAGACAGAGACCGGCAGCTGCTTGTAGGACGAGGTATCCATGGAAACGAGCGTCGTCACCAGTTCTTCATGCGTCGGAGCCAGGCAATAGTCTCTGCCGTGACGATCCTGCAGCTTGAACATTTCCTCTCCATATACGGCCCAGCGTCCCGTCTTCTGCCAGATCTCCGACGGCTGTACGATCGGCATCAGGATCTCCTGTGCGCCTGTCTTATTGATCTCCTCACGGATGATCTTCTTCACTTTCTCAATGGCACGGAAAGCCAGCGGCAGGTACGCATAGGTACCATTGGCGATCTTTCGCATCATGCCGGCTTTCAGCATGTACTTATGGCTCATGACGACAGCGTCGGCAGGCAGTTCTCTCAGGGTCGGGCTATATAATTTGGATGCTAACAATGAAATCTCCTCCTAGACATGAAATGAAGATTTATATTTTCATTTCGGCAAATAGATTTCTTCTATTATATAGCTTTTAGAAAAAATTTGCTATGAAAAAGTAATTCGGGATCCACAGCTCCTCCGGCATCGTTATCTTTTCTTTGAGCGAAAGCCTCCGCAATCAAAAAACGGCCTTCCTTTCGGAAAGCCGTTTCTGATTGCGGAAGAAAAATTATTTCCAAGCCTGCTTCATGATGTTTTTGTATTCATTGTTCAGATGATCGACGATGACATCAAGGATGACACGGACGATTTCTGCGTCAAAGCTCTCGTTCGTGCTCGGGAGGCACGCATCGAGGAAAATGCTGCCGTCTTCTGCTGCTACATACTTGAAGACCTTGTAGCTACGATTCAGCTGGTTCAGGTATTCGAGCAGGGCGAGCTTATTTTCATCTTTCAGGAGCTGGCTTCCGATCTGGACGCGGATGATGGTGTAGATGGTATTGTCTGTGATGATGCCGAGCGGAATGGTCTGTCCTTCGACCTTCAGGTTCGACTGGAATACAACGGTATCTGCGTCATCTTTCATTTCATTTTTGACGAAAAAGTCCATTTTGTTTGCCTGGGTGTAGGCTTCGAATTTCTGGGCTTTCAGGTTTACTCTTTTTTCTTCTGCCATGATGCATGACCTCCAACTAGAAATGAGAATTTTCTTAAAGCTGTTTCTATTGTACCTTGTCTTGCCAAAGATTGCTAGTAGGAGAATGGGAAAGTGATTCAAATCCACAGGACCTGACGATCTGCCTTCCCGATAAGGAGAACGCTGACCGTGCGGAAAAGCAGCAGATAATCGGCATCGGCTGTCCTTCATTTGCGGCGCAGCCGCCGTTATTTCTCATCCCGCAGTTCTCATTTGAGCCGATCCTTCAATCGGGATCCATGAGAAAGCTCTACCGATTCAGGAACGACCTTCCCAGTCCTTGATAGCCGACAAATTCGCGAAGCAGCGAATGATCCGGCACGAGCGATGCATCCAGCTCACGGAAGGGCGCGAGAAATTCCAAAAGTCGCCGGGCTTCCCCATAGGCAGAGCTATCCTTGGATATTTCCTCTAAAAACGGCTTTACGATCCGTTTCAAAACAGGGATCTCATAAAGAAGTGCGGAATTAAATACAACGTCAGCGCGTCCCTGGAAGTGAAAAATATTCCGTTCCTCTCCTTTGCGGACGCCTGGCCAGGAGGAGATCGTCTTTTCCGGAGGGTTTCCGCGGAACTGCATATCTCTCACCATACGGCGAAGAAGCCGCGTGTCCGAGGTCGATATACGGTTATGGTGGTTAATGGTGATCTGTGTCAGTGCGGAAAGATAGATATGCATGCACTGGTAGCCGGGGACAAAATAGGTGAGGCGCGGATTCAGTGCATGGAGCCCTTCCACAAGGATCGGCTGCCCCTTCCCGAGCGTCACGGGCGGCGCATTCCACTCCTTTTTCCCAGTGATGAAATTAAAAGTCGGAAGCCGCACCGGCTTTCCTTCCAAAAGTGCGGTGATATCTCCTTCGAAACGGTCCAGATCAAGCGCGTGGATATCTTCCCAATCTTCCTCCTGCATTTCGTCGCGATCCCTGAAATAGTCATCCAGCGAGATCATGACGGGGCGTACCCCATTCACCTGCAGGTGGACGATGAGACGCCTCATGAAGGTGGTCTTGCCCGAGGATGACGGCCCTGCCATACAGACGAGACGGATCCTGGGCTTCGCCTCACAGATCGCATCTGCCAGTTCTGCCAGCTTCTTCTCATGCAGCGCTTCTGCGATGGAAATGTAGTCAAGAATTTTTCCATTTTCGATAGAAGCATTGAGCTGCGCCAGATTCTGGCAGCCGATAAGCTCAGACCAGTTCTGGCTTTCGAGGAAGACCTTTGCAAAGAGCGGATCCTCTGCTTCATCCTGAGCCAGATGAAAATCCTCATCCGGAAGGCGCAGCAGAAATCCCGGCGCATAAGACTTCAGCGCAAAAAGGCGCACGAAGCTCATATCCGGCAGAAGCGGGCCAAAAAAATAGTCGATCACGCGCCCGCACTGGTCGACATTGATCGTATTCCCAGCGAGCTGACCGGCAAGCTCTGCATCCTCTTCCCGCCCTTTGATGCGAAGGAAGGCCATCGCACGTTTCTTCCCGACGACGAGCTTGGTGATATCGCGTCCCTCTTCGGAGATCTCACGCATCCGTTCCGTCAGCCGATCCAGCTCCTTCTTGAGCGGTACATGACCGTCTTCGAATTCACAATACAGCGATTTTCCCAGCGAATGCTTCACGAGGACATCTGCCCCTTCTCCATAGATCTCTTCCACAGCACATACGAGAAGCATGATCGCGCTTCTCACATACGCCTGATGCGCTTTTGGCGCTGAAAGAGGGATCCATCGTACATCTCCGCCGGAGGGAAACGGTGTCTGGAAATCAAGAAGCTCGCCATCCATCTCTGCCAGCACCGCCGCCTCCTTCCCCCTTGTACCGCGGACCATATTCCATAAATTTTGCGGTGTCGCACCGTCAAAAAAGTCAAAATTTCTGCCTTCACAGGTGATGTGGATCATGGAAATCAGCTCCTTTACCGGATCCTCCGGGGAAGTACGGATCCCATCGCGAATCGCATCATCGTTTTCCCGGATAACCATCTATAGATTCATTATAGCCGTTTTTTAGATCTGCGTCACCACGATATGCGGCAAAGACAGGCGCTTCAGCTCCTCAAAGCCGACATTCCGAGCCGCTTCCTCCGCGGATACGGGCATCGGCTTTGGAAGCGCGCCTGCATAATACAGAAGGAGTCCGATGATATCAGAAGGCTTCTTGCCCTCTGCCTTCATTTCACGAAGAGTGAGACCTTTCTGACGCTTCGAGAGCCGGACTCCCTCCGCATCAACGAGAAGAGGCAGATGTCCGTAAGTCGGAACATGGGCAACTCCCAGTTTTTTCAGCAGATAGAGCTGATAAAAAGTCGAGGAGAGGAGGTCATTTCCCCGAAAAACATGCGTCATCCCCATCGCCGCATCATCGACGGATACGGCGAGCTGATAAGCGACCATACCATCGGCACGCCGAAGGACAAAGTCATCGATGCCGGGACGGAGCACGCATGTCTCCTCTCCGCAGAAAAGATCTCTGAAGGACACGCGGCTTTCCTCCATACGAAGGCGCCAGGAGGGCGCCTTCCCTTTTTCTCTGTTCGCGACTTCTTCCGCACTCAGACGGCGGCAGTGTCCATCATAGACCGGCAGTCCCTCTCCTTCATGCGGCGCAGAGGCGATGCTGTGGAGACGGGCACGGCTGCAGAAGCAGGGATAGACCTCCCCCGCTTCTTTCCAACGATCCATGATTTCCTGATAGAGAGGAAATCGGAGACTCTGGACGGGCGTCCCATACGAATAGCTCCCGCCGGGGCCCTCGTCGTAGGAAAGACCCATCCATGCGAGGTCTTCTTTGATCCCCTCTATGTATTCCGCGTGGCTTCGCTGCCGGTCGATGTCTTCGATACGCAGCACGATCGCCCCTCCATGCTGGCGTGTCCAGAGCCAGTTCAAAAAAGCGACCCAGATATTCCCAAGATGCATATATCCCGTGGGGCTCGGCGCAAAGCGGGTACGAATGGCTGTCTGCATAGCGTCTCCTTAGGAAAACACAGATCCCATCATTATCAGATCACATCAGCGTTTTCTCAATGATACAAAAGGAGGCTCAAGCATTTGAGCCTCCTTGGTGGTAAAAATAATAAGGGATCCTGGATCAGGTGCAGCAGGCTTTGCAGGTACATCGCAGATGAAGCAGAAAAACACCATCTCAGAGAGATCTCCTGCCGCCTTCATTCCTCATCCCTGATCTGACTTACTCCGGCATAGAGAGGACTTTCCTGAAAAGTGCCTTATCCCGCTGGATCTTTTCCTCGCTGCCCATGCAGCAGATATAAGGATCATCGATGATGCTCTTGACGAGCGGAGCAAGAGCACGGATATCCTTCACTTCGCAGGAGATGATCTCGCTGCGGATCCGCATACGGTCTTCTCGGGTATTGCCATTCAGGTAGTGGAGCATCGCACGCTCGCCCTTCATGGACGGGGTGAGCTGGATCTCATCCGCTGCCATGGTACCAATGACGTACTTGGTCATTTCACGTTCGGACAATTCGAGTGTTTCCAGATATTCCGGAAGGTCTTTGTACGTCTCGAGCGTTTCCTTCAGATTTGGGTCACGGTATGAGCAGAGAAGGGACGTACCATCGCGCAGGAATTGTGTGAAAGCGCCATACGCACCGCCGAGGACACGGACTTTCTTCCAGAGATACTCATAGCGGAGGATGGTTTCCATGACACGCAGTGCGCCGGTATAGGTAAAGCCATGATCACGGAAGTTGCCGCCTTTGGCCACGTACTGGACCTTGCCGGAGGTCAGGAAGGCTTCATTGATCTCCTTGGCCGGGAAATCGAAGAGATGGGCTTCCTTCTTCTCCCCTTCCGGCATATCACCCAAGATGAGGCCGAGGTAGCGATCAACAGCCTGCTTTTCTTCCGTTTCGCCTGTAGTGGCAAAGAACATATGGCTTCTCGTGAAGATCTTCTTCGCGACAGCCGAGAGCTTCTCGGCGACTTCCTCTGCCTGACCGTCATACGTCTTGACAAGGTCTGCCAGGAAATAGTAGAACGTCATGCCGGCCTGCTCAGAGAACTGTGCCGTCTTGGAGAAATAGGATGCGAGGCGTCCCATGGTGAGATTATGCCCGCGAGAGAAGGCGGTCATATCCCATTCCGATTTTTCTTCCAAGAGAAGCTCCTTCAGACGTTTCGTATCCCGGAAGGATGTATGATTGATGACTTCTCCCAGCAGGTCCATGAGCTGCCGAGCCTTTGAGGTGAGTGCTTTGCCTCTTGCGACCATGAATGGCTTATATTTCGATGCGTCATTGATATCGCCGATGCATGAGATCTGGAAGCTGATGCCGCCGGTATACGCATTGGAGATCCGCGCGAGTTCAGTGTAGCTGTGCTTTTCCGTATCCAAGCTGCGAAGCATCCCCGAAAGGAGGACGGCATACGGGATCTCTTCCTCGGTGAGGTCATAGAGATCGAAATACATTGTGACGTAGGAGATCCCCGTCGTGTGAATATCATAGTGGAAGTGGCGGATCCCGGAGACGGTCTCTTCTTCAAGCACTTCCTCCTCGATCTCCCGCTTCAGGTCTTCGCGGGACAGGAGCGGAATAGTCTTCAGGGCTTCCTCCGTTTCCATGGATGCCTGACGCTTCTTCAATGCTTTGGTGGACGCCACGATGTCTTCGAGCTGCTCGTCGGTGAGACTCAGCTTGTACGCAGCGAGCTTTTCTGCCGTTGCCGCATTATTCTTCTCCGTCAGTCCTTTTTCCGGCTTCATGGTGATCAGGACTTGATGCGGATTCTTGATGACGTACTTCAGGAGAAGGCTTTCGAAATAGCCATTCTGGATCCCTTCGCGAAGCTCTTTGATGTCATCGATATAGCGCAGTGCCGCCATCGGGTCACGGTCATAGAGCCAGAGATCCATCGCGCGCACGCCGTAGAAAAGTCCTTTCGGACGTCCCTGATAATCGTTTTCACGCGAGGTGAATTCCGTACGGTTCAGTGCGGCATCGAGCATATCCTTGTCGATGCCGTCAAGAGCGAGCGTGCGCAGCGTCCCGTCGATGACCTGGGCAAACTGCTCCTGCTTCTCCACTTCTGAGCCTGTCACCTCGATGGTCCAGACAGGCTGCTTGTAGCTGTCACAATAGCCGCCGGACAGGTCGCTTCCAAGGCCGGCATCCAGGACTGCTTTCTTCAGCGGTGCGCCGTCCATATCGATCAGGACATAGTTCAGGATACGGAAAGCGAGCGATTCCTTCGTAGACATATGGTCGCTTGCTGCGATGTAGAGGGCATGGATGGCCTTCCCCTTTTCGCTTTCCTGTTCTGCGATCCCATACGGGCAGGTCGCCGATACCCTTTTCTTGAAGCCGGACTGCGTGCGGACGGCCGAGTCCACATTGCGGCGGTCAAAATGAGACAGGTATTCTTCATCGATATAAGCCAGCGTCTTTTCGATATCCATATCGCCATAAAGGTAGATATAGCTGTTCGACGGATGATAGAAGCGTCGGTGGAATTCAGTAAATTCCCGGAAAGAGAGCATCGGGATGACTTCCGGATCCCCGCCGGACTCCACGCCATAAGTATTATCCGGGAAGAGACGCTCTGTCGCACGGTCTTCCATGATGGCTTCCGGCGAAGAGAGCGCGCCTTTCATTTCATTGTAGACGACACCATTGTACGTCAGCGGCGCCTCTTTGTTCTCCAGCTCATAGTGCCAGCCTTCCTGCATCAGGATCTGCGGATCCTTGAGGCAATTCGGATAGAAGACGGCATCCAGATATACATCCATCAGGTTATGGAAATCGACCATATTGCGGCTGGCGATCGGGTACATAGTCTTATCCGGCCAGGTGATCGCATTGAGGAACGTATTAAGCGAGCCTTTCGCGAGCTCGACGAAGGGTTCCTTCAGCGGATATTTCCGAGAGCCGCAGAGCGTCGAGTGCTCCATGATATGCGGCGCACCCTTGGAATTATCCGGCGTCGTGCGGAAACAAATATAAAAAACTTTATTATCATCGTCGCTGTCCAGATACAGAAGACGGGCACCGCTTTTCACATGCTCCATCAGGTAGGCATCGGCATTGACTTCTTCAATATGGGACATGCGGCTGACACGGAATCCGTGCACCAGGTCTCCATCATTCCATTTCATTTGATCTCTCCTTATCGGTTGCTGATAATTGTTGCGTAAAAAGGTGCTAAAGGCTGCCCAAGCGGCTTCACCCCATGGTGCAAGCACTCCGCAGTGCTTTATCCTATATAAAAATCCCGGGATGAGCCCCCCATGATTGGATCCGTATTCCCTTTGCATCTTTTTTTCTTTCGTTCACAAGAAAAAGCGCAGGAAATTCCTGTGCTTTTTCCACAAGCATCTATTTATTATTTTTCGTCCTGCGGGAAAAATTCATCGTGAATCGCCTGTACAGCTTTGTTCAGGTCTTTTCTAAGGATGAGGCAGGAAATGCTGATCTCCGAGGTGCTGACGATATCAATATTGATATCGGCTCTGCCAAGTGCGCCGAACATACGGGCAGCGACTCCCGGTTTGCCGAGCATACCGGCACCTACGACAGAAACCTTGGCCGTGTCGTCATCATAAATGACTTCTTCCACTTTGCCTTCGTCTCTCATCTTATCAAGGACTCTCTTGGCATCTTCCATATCCGTATCATCAATAGTGAATACGATATCCGTCTTGTCGTCATTGGAATTTCTGACGCTCTGCACGATCATATCGACCGTGATATTGTCTTCTGCGAGAGCGGAGAATACGCTGTATGCCACGCCCGGCACATTTCTGAGTCCCAGTACCGCAATTCTAGCTGCATGAGCATCCTGTGCCACGCCTCTGACCGTTTCGTTCAAACCTTCCATACATACCTCCCGGATAATCGTTCCTTCATCATTCGTAAATGTGGATCTGACATGGATCGGGATGTGATATTTTATCCCGAGTTCGACGCTGCGAGGCTGCATGACGCCAGCGCCCAGACGTGCCATTTCCAGCATTTCCGTATTGGTAATTTCTTTCATCTTATGTGCATTCTTCACGACACGCGGATCTGCAGAGTATACACCATCCACATCGGTGAAGATCTCACACATATCTGCATGCATCGCACCTGCGAGTGCCACCGCTGTCGCATCGCTGCCACCGCGGCCCAGTGTCGCCACATCGCCATTTTTCATGAGACCCTGGAAGCCCGCCACGATGACGATCTTGCCTTCTTCCAGCTCCTTGAATACCCGCTCCGGCTTCACATCATCAATGGTTGCTTTGCCATACGCCCCTCCGGCAATGATGCCTGCCTGCGGGCCTGTGAGCGATACAGCAGGAACGCCGAGCTTTCTGAAAGTCATCGCCATAAGAGAAATGGAGATCTGCTCACCGGTAGCCAGCAGCATATCCATTTCACGTCCATGATTGATGTCCGATACCTTCGAAGCCAGTGCCAGGAGATCATCGGTGGTATCGCCCATAGCCGATACGACGATCACGATCTTGTCCCCCGGCTTCCGATCGCGAAGCACACGGTTTGCAATATTCAACATTTTTTCCGGTGTCGCAACAGAACTTCCGCCGAATTTTTTTACATAAAGTGACATTTACATCCCTCATTTACGAGTAATCTAGGAAAACAAAGTCTGCCTTCCCGCTGGAGCAGCCATCGGATTCGTCCGCGCTCCTTCTATACTGTGAAAAGTGTAACATGGAAGAGGCGGCATGTAAAGAAGATAAATAAAAAAAGAGGTACAGGTTTCAGCTCAAAGACTAAGCGACTAAGAGACGGAGAGACTGATAGACTAAGAGACTTTAGATGTCTAAAGTCTCTTATCTGAACCCGCCCCCCTAAACTAAAATCCTCTCCCCCGAAATGGGGAAGAGGATTTTACATGACTCACTATTCATCTTCTTTTTTCTTTTTCTGCGCTTCATACAGTGCAAAGTATTTCCCATGCCTTGCCATCAGTTCGTCATGGCTGCCGCGCTCGAGCAGGCGTCCGTGATCCAGGACGTAGATCACATCCGCATTTCTGACGGTCGAGAGACGGTGTGCAATGATGATCGTCGTGCGGTTTTTCGCAAGCTCATCGAGTGTCTTCTGTACTTTCTTCTCCGTCTGGGTATCAAGAGCAGATGTCGCTTCATCGAAAATGACGACAGGCGGATTCTTGAGGAAGACGCGAGCGATGGCGATACGCTGCTTCTGCCCGCCGGAAAGCTTCACGCCACGCTCGCCGACCTTCGTCTCATAGCCATTCGGAAGCTGTCGGATGAAATCATCCGCCGCTGCCAGACGTGCGGCCTCTTCGATCTCCTCTTGGGTCGCGTTCTCACGGCCATACGCGATATTCTCTGCGATGGTATCCCCGAAGAGGAAGACATCCTGCTGCACGATACCGATCTTTCTTCGGAGATCCTGCTGGCGGAACGCGGAAAGCGGATGTCCATCCAGCATGACTTCGCCTTTTGTCGGTTCATAGAAGCGAAGCAGCAGGCTGACTAGCGTACTCTTCCCTGCCCCCGTCTCGCCGACAAAAGCCACTGTCTTTCCGGCAGGGATCTCAAAGGCGAGATCATGCAGGATGAGATGCCCCGGATCGTAACCGAAGGATAGATCCCTGAAATCAATATCCCCTTTCACATGGGAGAGCATGACAGGCTTTTCCGGATCTTCGATAGAAGGCTCGGTGTGCATGATCTCTTCGAAACGGTGGAAGCCGGCCATGCCGCGCTGGTACACCTCAGCGAGGATCGTCAGACGGAAGACCGGGCGCATGAAGATATTCACATAGAGAAGGAATGCGACGAAATCAGAAAGCGCAAGCGTTCCCTCATTGATCATCCATCCGCCGGCCAGGATCACCGCCACATTGATGAAGTTGGTGAAAAAATTGATGCCGCCAGAGAAATACGCGATGAGCTTATTCGAAGCGAAACGGGTATCCCGGAGCTCGCGGCTCTTCTCTTCGAAACGGTCCAGCTCGAAGGCCTCCTGGGCAAAAGCCTTCACAAGGCGGATGCCGGAAAGGCTTTCTTCTGCGCGGGCAGAGACTTCCCCTGCCTTCTTCCGGTTCTGCCGAAAGGCGGACTTCATCTGTTTATTCACCTTCACGGTGTGAATGCTCTTCGCAATAAGCAGTGCACCGATGAGGAGGGCAAGCTGCCAGTTCATGACGAACATCACGACCAGCGTCCCCGCCATGATGACGCCGCAGAGGAGAACATCATTGGGTCCACGGAAGGAAAGCTCACTGATCTCTGTCACATCGCTTGTGATACGGGAGAGCAGCTGCCCCGTTTTCTCATTATCGAAGTAATGAAAGGAGAGCTTCTCGATATGAGCAAACAGATCCCGTCGCATGTCGTGTTCGATGGACGCACTCATGACATGCCCATAGTACTGCACCGCATACTGGATCGCAAAATTCAGGATGTACAGGACAAGAAGGATCCCTGCGCCGATAAACAGCCGATGCATATCCCCCGCCGGCAGTACGTCATGGATGAGTTCACGGACCACGACCGGAAAGATCAGATCCAGTCCGGCCATGACAAACGTCCCTACGATCACCCAGATCAAAATGTGCATGTAGGGACGATAATATTTCATAAATCTTCGTATCATAGTATCCTCTTGGTTTTCAATAAAAAACAATTTGTTCTTTATTATAACGCAAAGGGAATGTGGCTTCAAGGCGAGAGGAGACCCCTGCGGTCTCACCGCTCATGGTCAGTGAAAACTCTGCCCTCTCATCGCTGACATCGCCTTGTTTCCCGGTCACTTTTCCCGATCCCAGATATGCAGCCGATAGGCTCCGAGGAGATCTCCTTCAGCCGTGACAGCGGGGACTTCGATGCCAGCCACGTAGCGGCCATCGGAGGAGATCGCAAGCGTCTGAAGCGGTCCCTTCGTATGGTACTCATTAAGAAGAGTCCCGTCAGAAAGACTGATGACTGCTGCTCCATGGGCTTTGTAGTCATGATTTCTTACATTTCTGCCGATCGCCAGCGCAGCTACATCACCGGCGACCCCGATGGCTTCGATCTCCGCGGGTGCGGTATAGCGGAAGAGATACTTCCCGTCCCTGTCAAAGCCATAGAGACTGTTTCCTGATGGATGGATGACGGGCGCCGGCAGCTGCCAATTTTCCCGATTGAATGTATTGATGGTACCGAAGAGGACTTTGTCTCCGGAAAAAAGCGCATCGCGACCTGCCGCAAAGTAATAGCTGCCGCCGATCTCCATGACTCTGGAAATGCTGCGCTCCCAGATGGGACGCCCGTCCTCGTCTCGAAGGAATCCTCGTCCATCACTCGCCATCACCGCGAGGTACTTCCCATCCTCCGAGTAAGAAAGTCCGTTCCGGATCGTCGTGGTGCCGAAGGTCTCGACCGGCGGGATCTTTTCAGCATGGAGCAATGTCCCTGTATGGCTGTCAAGGACATACAGATTTTCATGATAGGTAAGGCCATCGGTCTTTGCCTTGTCGTAATTCGCTGTCGCAAAGGCGAAGCGGCCGCTGCTTTCTGAAACAGCACCGCAATTCACCCACGCATCCATATTCTCTTTTGCAGGATAGCGCCAGCGCTCTTTCCCGGTCTCATCGAAGGAAATGATGCGGGAAAGGTATGTCCGCTGCCCCTTCTCATCAAGCGTGAATCGATAGAAAACCGCATATACATGCCCCGCAGCATCCGTCGATATATCGATGGCCGTCGGCTCGGACTGTATGTCCGCCTCATACCCTATGAGAGAGTCTCCTCGGAAGGTCCACAGCACATCGCCATTTTTCACATCCATGGCATACATCGTTCCTTCCGGACTTTTCTCCCCCGCATAGACGACCTTCTCATCCCGGCTCACTGCGATGCCACGGATGAGGCCTGTGCCGACAGAGTGACTCCACCGCTCCTCTCCCTTCTCATCGAAATGGATGAGCTCGCCATTCGCTGTACCGACGAGCCAGCCGCCGTCCGACTTCACGTAGAGCACCTTGCCGCTGTCAAAGCCCATGCGGTCATAGTTCCGCCCCGCCATGTCGCCCAAGGAGATCACATAGGCTGCGTCTGACTCTTTGCCCGCAAAGATCTGCCAGGGTGTCTTTTTCCCGGTCAGCCAGAAAAGAGCGCTCCAGGTCAGTGCAAGGAGAAAAAAAATGAGAATTGTTTTGCATCGTTTCATGTTTGATCACCAGAATAGAGTTCAGGGTTAGCCTCTCATCCCTTGATTGTTTGCGAAAGAGGGAGGCGCGGGTTCTATGGGTTCAAGAGGTTCAAAAGGGGAAGCGCGGCGCATAAAAATCAGAAGCTCCGCGGAGCATATCTGCTTCAAACGTTAGCCGTCAAATGTCTGATATCTCCAAGTCTATCAGTCACAAAGTCTCCCCCGAACCCGCCAACCTGAACCCTGAAACCATTATAAATACATCTTCGCGCAGTCATACACCATGCGGAGCGCGCCGTAGTAGAAGCCCTCTTTGGAAAGCGCATAGAGGATCTTGGCACTGCCGCAACCCACCGTGAAAAGAAGGAATAGCAAAGAGACCCATTTTTCAGACGGCCGCCAGATGTCTGCCCGCCTTCCCTTGGCGAGGAAAAGACCGCGGCTCGTGACGGAAAGGGCCAGCGTCGCGGAACGGCGAAGGCAGCGGGCCAAGAGGGGCTTCACCATGTGCGGGATGTGCATCAGCACCTGATGCCGTCCCTTTTCACTGCCGCTTCGAAGCTGCAATGCGACCATGACTTCGCCTGCTTCCGCAGCAAGTACAGGGAAGAAGCGGATCGCCGTCACCAGCATGAAGGCGGCCTGCGGAGATAGATTCCACGAAGTGAGACCCTTCAGCAGCTGGCGCGGATCGCTCGTCCAGCAGACGAGCAGCCCCAGCGTGATCATGGATACCGTACGCATCCCCTGAATCGCGCCGTAGATGATGCCTTCCCGATAGATATAGAGACCATTCGTCAGCGCCCCTAGGACAGGAAAGCCGGGAGAGATCAAAGTCACAAGGGGCGTCCGTGGATTCTGGGAAAAGAAAAGCGCCTGACTGGCGATCGATCCCCAAAGGCCCAATAGGATGAAGATCGCGAGCACCCGCCACTTATAGAAGGGCGTCTTTCCCAGGAAATGAAAAACGAGTGTCAGCGTGAAGAGGAAAAAAAGCGTCCTGGCATTGTCCACGATGATCATCATCAGCGCATAGCAAAAGAGGAAGGAGAGCTTCGTCCGTCCATCGAGACGCATCAGGAAAGAATGTCCATCCCCGCCCTCCCAAAGCTGTCTATAGGACATGATCTATCACCTCTTTCACAGAAATACACGGCTCGATGCCCAGCATTTCCGACAGTGCCAGCATGGGCGGGAGCGCCAGGCCGCCTTCCTCCATCAGCTTTTTATCACTGAAGATCGTATGCGGCGTGCCGCTTGCGAGGAAGCTTCCCTCTTTCAATAGGAATACCTGATCCGCCAGCTCGCCTGCCAGCTCGATATCATGGGTGCAGAAGAAGATCGTCCGTCCTTCGGAGGCCGCATAGCGGAGAAGTGCTTTGATATCTGACAGGCTCTTCTGGTCCTGCCCCGTCGTCGGTTCGTCGAGGAGCAAGAGGTCATTATCCTTCCTTGCGAGCATCGCACCGAAGACGACACGAAGACGCTGCCCCTTGGACAGTGCCAGTGGAAAATCATGGCGATAGTGCCGTACATGAAGACGACGAAGGAGGCGATCCAGCTCCTCTTCCGTGATGGTTTTGTTATTCCACGTCAGCTCATCGCTGACCGAGTCCGTAAGCAGCATGAGATCTGCCTCCTGCCGCATATAGCCGATGTGATGGCGCTGCTTTTCAGCCGGCTTCCCAAGGAGCAGGATCTCTCCCGATGTCGGCGTATCCAGTCCGGATAAAAGGTTCATCAGCGTGGATTTCCCTGCCCCATTGAAGCCCATGAGCGCATTGATCGTCCCTTTGCGGATCGCAAAAGAGAGTCCGTGAAGCGTTTCCTTCTCCGCGCCCTGATAGCGATAGTGGAGATCTCTTCCCTCGAGTACAACGGGTGCATGGCTTTCTCTTTTCTCTAGCGGGACATGCGGCGCAAAGGAAATACCTCTTTGCAAGATTTCCTCCGCCGTCTCCCTCACATGCCCCGATAGACGCGGAAGGTGCAGAAGGCGGCCGAGCTTCACCGCCTGCGGCTCGCGGAGACCATAGGCCTCTGTATCTCCGAGCGCTGTCCATGCCCCCTCTGTCGCTCCGTCATAGATGAATCGTCCTTCATACATGCAGCAGAGGCGGGGAAAATACCGCGCCAGCTCATTCACACGGTGCTCCACTACGAGGATCGTCATATGGTCTTCTCGATTCAGGGAAACCAGAAGCTCCAAGAAATCCTTGACGCCCTTCGGATTCATCTGACTCACCGGTTCATCCAAGATAAGAAGCTTCGGATGCGTCACAAGGATCGAGGCCAGCGCCAGACGCTGCCTCTGCCCACCGGACAGCGCATGGATACTCCGCGTCTCCATACCGGAAAGCCCTGTCTTTGCAAGCGCACGCCGGACCTCTTCCCGGATGACAGACGGATCCTCTCCGCGGTTTTCGAGGGCAAATCCGACCTCGTCAGCTACCGTCATCGCAAAGAGCTGGTCATCCGGCGTCTGATATACCGTGCCTGCCAGAAGCCCGATATCTTCCGCGCTCATCTCGGTCACGTCGCGTCCATCGAGAGAGATCGTCCCCGTGAGCCGTGCTTCCCCCGGTTCCAAAAGCCCCGTGATACTCTTGATGAGCGTCGATTTCCCGCAGCCGGAGCGCCCCGCGATGAGGACCATCTCGCCCTCGGCCAGCGATAGGTCCACATGCGAAAGAGTATCCTTCCTGCGCGATACGTAGCGGCACGAAAGATCCCTGATCTCCAGTATCATGTCCCCATCACCTGCTTCAAGCGGCTGCCGATGCGATACCCCATCCAACTGCCGAGTGTACTGTACAAGAGACCATTCATCAGCATGTAAAGCCCGATGAACCAGTCTGCATAATATAACCGATAAAAGAACATCAGCTGTTCCATATTCACAAAAGTGATCCCCGCATCACAAAGCCCGATCAGGAAGGAGATCCCCATCGCGTAGAGCGGCGTCAGCTCCTTCTTTCGATAGAAACCTGCGAGGTAAAGCGTCGTTTCCAAAATCACGATGGACACTGCACAGATCAGGATCCCCACCGGCGTCACACGGCCAAAAAGTACCGCTGAGAGCATCCAGCGCATGAGGAAAAAGAGCGCACAGACCCCCGGCCTGCGGAAAAGAACCAGAAGCGAGACCAGAAGCAGGTACTGCACGACCCCCGAGAGGAGTCCCGTCACCAGTCCGGAGAAAGGCCCCAAGAGGACATGCAGGAAATCTCCCAGAAGTGTCACCGGCACGACGACCCCGCCGAAAGCCATCGCTGCAAAGAGCGATACCGTGATATCCCCCTTCGCTCCGATGGAGAGGATGCAGCGCTTCAGTCCGCCGATGGACGCTGCCAGCGCGAGAAGAGAAAGGAGGGCAAAGCCGAGCGTCGCAAATCCCACGCTCCGCTTCTTCACGACGGTGAGCGGCAGCTCCGTCATACGCTCCGTCTCTCCGTCAAACAGCGTGAGGCGCAGCGCATAGTCTCCCTCTGCGATCGAGAAGGGATCCACATACAGCGGCACCACAGCGGTCTGCATTTTATGGCCGTTCAGAGAGAGCACGGCCTCACTTCGCATTTTCGTCCGGTCGAGAGACTCTCCCTCACCGGCCGCTGCGATGAGTCCGGGGCGCACCTCCCCCGTCTCCTTGTCTACGAGCTCGGCGCTCAGATGGATCGTCCGGACATCTTTCTTCGGATTTCTCATATCCAGAAGGAGGTACGTATTCGGCTTTGCCGTGAGCGCATCCCAGTCCACACCGCGCCCGCCCGTCAGGCGGTTCTTCATATTCTCCAGTGTCACATCCGGCGTGACGAGCGTATCCTTTTCCTGTCTCGCATCCCGCTCCCCGTCTTCATTCACCGGAAGCAGCACCGACTGGATATACCATGTCTGCGCTGCCTTCTGATCCTGCTCCTCTTCCGCCGGTCCCGCAGAGAAGGAGATCTTCTCCTCTTTCACGCCCTCTTTCGTCCGAAGGGAGACCGGTATCTCGTAGACACCTTCCCCCGCCTCTTCGCTGCATTTCACGGGGACCGCGAGGAACTGCTCGCCATAGTCAGCCGGAAGCGTCCAGTGGATACGCACCTCCTCGCCGTCCACCTCCCAGCCGTCTCCGCCCAGTGCCGTGAATCCCTCCGGCAGCTCCGCCGTGATCTCGGCCCCCTCCTCATCATTTCCATAGTTTTGCACGGAAATATAAAGAAGCTGCGTGCTCCCCGCATGGGCGACGCCTTCCTCCTTCGTCAGAGCATACGGAAACGCTGCACGCAAAAGAGCCTCCCCGCGGCATTCAACCGGAAGAAGGCTGGAGAAAAGAGCGATACAGAGGATAAGTAGAAATCGGAATCTCATAAGAAGCCTCGGATAGATGACTGAGTTTTTCATTAGACTATGAAAATTATAGCGGATAGCGGGAAAGTTCGCAAGAAAAAAGGCGGGCCGTCCGGCTCGCCTATCCTTCTCCTCTCGATCAGAACTGCTTTCCCGCTCCGATCAGTACCCATTCACCTGGCTGACGACGCGGAAATGTCCCACGTCGAAGGCTTCGCAGATGGCATTGTAGAAGGGTCCCATCAGCATGGTGCGGTAGATCTCCGACTTCACGATGATCATCAGACGGCCTTCATCATAGGTCACACGAATGACGCCGTTTTCGATGTATTTGTCAAAATCTTTTTCCGCCATTTTTTCTTTGAGCTTCAGGAGTGCGTCTCTGGTCGGGCCTTCCTGATATTCTTCTCTTTCCGTGACGGGGATCCAGCGGATCTCATAGATCTTGCTGGTATAACCCTTGTCTTCTGCGGAATAACGTTTTCCTTTTTCCATTTCTTCCATGGCTCACACCTGTCCTTTACTAAAATTTTTATATCTCATATATTATAGCATATCTGGGAATGGAGGGGACTAGTAACTGGGATTAGTGGCTAGGGATTAGGGATTAGAGGTGACTAGTGACTAGTGACTGGTGACTGGTGACTGGTAACTGGTGACTAGACCAAAGTGTCTCCTCTTTCTCCCCGTTGAGAGCGACCATGAGACGCCTGCTTTATGAAATCTGATGTCTGTAGTCTGATATCTGAAGTCTGATGTCTAACGTCTTCAAGTCTCAAAGTCTCCTAGTCTCAAAAGTCTCAAATAACCCCTCTCTCATGCAGACTCACATAGATCCCGTCTCCTATGATCACATGATCCAGCACTTCCATATCGAGAAGCCGGGCAGCCTTGGCGAAGGTCTTCGTCATCTCGATATCCTCTTTCGACGGCTCCGGATAGCCGGAAGGGTGATTATGCAGAAGGATGAGGCCGAAGGCTTTGTAGCGGATCGCCCACTTCATCGCTTCCTTGATGTCGACGGGCGTCTCATTCAGCCCGCCGATGGAGACCTCTTTGTAGCCCAGAAGTCGGTTCTTCACATTGACAAAGGCGACGAGGAAATGCTCTTGCGTCTCGTGCCGGAGACGCTCCATGAAAAAGGCGGAAACCTTCTCCGGCGTGCTGAAATTCTCTAATTTCCTTTTATCATATATATAGGTCAGACGCCGCCCGAGCTCGATCGCCGCGCAGATGGTGACGGCCTTGTCTGGGCCGATGCCTTTGATATCCGTGAGATCCCGCCAGTGAAGATCCTCATAGCCATTGATACCCACCGTCTGCTCGAGCTGGTCCACGACATCCTGCGCGAGCTGCATGACGGAATATCCCTGCCGCCCCGTTCGCAAAAGAATCGCAACGAGATCCGTCATGCTGGCCATCTTCGGGGATTCCTGAAAACGCTCTCTCGGTTTGTCTTCGCTTCGCATTTCACGGATAAGCATCATCGTATCCTCACTTTACTGGAAATCCGGTGTTTCAAATGTCATGTACTGATGACTTGGGACTGGTGACTAGTGACTAGGGACTAGGGACTGGTCAAGGAGGCTTTAGACTTCAAACTTTAGACTTTAGACTTCAGATGTCAGATGTCAGATACCGTAAGTCTAATGTCTTCTAGTCTCTCAGGCTTCCCATCTCAAAACTTCTCATACAGCCACCACGCGACGAGAATCCCAAGGATGCTGATGAGATTCGGCGCGAAACGGATGCCGAAATGGATCTGCATGATCCCCAGATTCAGAGCGATGTTCTGTATATTGAAAATCTCATAGGTTTCCGTCAGGAAAGGCATGAGGCCGACAAGGTTCGCACTGCCGAGCACCTGTCCCAAGATGCCTCCGATCAAAGCGCCGGCGGCTAAAAATAAAAGTAGTGAAAAAAATCCTTTTGAAAATCGCATAGATTCCTCGTTGTTAAAAAAGAAAAAGGTTCAGGGTAAGCCTTTGGGGCGTGCTGCCCTTTGATTCCAGGCGAAAGCTCTACTGTCGAGTGAGAAGTGAGGAGTGAGGAGTGCTGGTGCGGCGCATAAAAATATAGAAGCGCCGCGAAGTATAAATAATGGCGATGCCATGAGCTGGCATGCCAGTCACAAGTCACCAGTCACTAGTCACTAGTCACTCAAAGCTACTAATTCCTAGAACGTACTCCCCATCGCGATCTGTCCGGCGACTTTTTGTGTGAGAGCTTTGCCTACCTCGTCCTGACTGCGATACTGATAAATGACGCGCCAGACGACGCCCTTCCGGAGGAAAATATATTCTTCTACAGAGAGCTCTACATTCTTGCCGCGGGCGGTCTCGGTGAAAGAGAAGGAAAGCTGCTGCGCCTTCACATCCCCCAAGGTGATCTCCTTCTGCTGGGATCTCACATTTTTCAGATTTGGATTATCGGCGAGGATGCTCTTCGCCTCTTCCGCCAGCGTTTTCGCATCCTTTCCTTCCCCCTCTTTCGTACCGGTCACAAGGAGCTGCATATTCGCATTGTGTCCTTCTGCGTGGACCGTCTCCGCCTGACGGTCGCCGAGATCGACCTGCCTGCCATTGGAGATCAGCTCAAACGGCGTTGCAACCGTGATGGTCTCGCCGCCACAGTGAATGCGGTTCTTCCCGAAGGGAAACTGATCGTCGATGCTGTTTCCGCAGCCTGCGGGCAGCATGGCGAGCGCCAGAAGGCCCAGAGACAGTACCCATTTTTTCTGCCAATGATTATACATATATATCATTCCTTTGGTTGTAGTAGCGAGGTCAAACTTCGCTCATTGATTTTTCATATTATATCATAGAGGAGGGCAGATTTCCTGTTTCCGCTCACTTTTGTGATAGAATAGGGAAGACTCAGAGACCGGGAAGCTTCAGACGGCGAGATATCAGATGTCAGGTGCCTTATGCCTAACGTCTGCCATCTGCCGTCTAAAGCCGGATGTCTGCCGTCTTAAGATCTTACAATTTCTGAATAAGGAGTCCCCATGTCTACCACCTCTCCCCTCATCGGCATCACAGCCGAGTGGAATCCTTTTCATGCCGGTCATTCCGCCATGATCGATATCATCAAAAAAGCCTATCCGCAAGCCCCCCTCATCGCTATCATGAGCGGTGCTTTCGTGCAGAGGGGCGAGCCTGCCCTTTTTGATAAGTGGACGCGCGCCGGATGGGCCGTCCGCTCCGGCGTGGACGCTGTCTTCGAATTTCCAGCCCTCTACGCCCTTCAGAGCGCAGACCGTTTCTCCTGCCATGCCGCCTCCATGCTCCATGCCATGGGCGTGAACATGATCGCCTTCGGCGCAGAATCTCTCACGAAGGATGAGCTCATAAGCGCTGCCGGCTGGGCGATCTCAGAGGACTACGAGCATCTCCTCCACGAAAGAATTGCGGACGGTCTGTCTTACGGAGAAGCCGCCCATGAAGCGATGGCAGCCGCCTCGCCCTATCTTGCCGACGAGCTTACGAAGCCGAACAATCTTTTGGGATTCCGCTACACGGAGACGATCCTTCGAAAGCACTACGACATGGACATCCTCGTCATTCCCCGGGACATGGAGCATCCCGTCTCCGCGACGAGTGCGCGGCGTGAACTCCTGTCTCAAAAAACGACGGCACTTCTTTCTCCTCCGGACGCAAAGCAAGCCGCCAAGCTCATGGAAGAAGGCCACTACACGGATCCCGCCCGCTATGAAGACTGCTGCCACCTCCTCTCCCGCCTGATGCCCCTAGAAGCCCTGCAGGCGATCGGGCTTTTCAAAGAAGGGCTCGAATACAAATGGGAAAAGGAAAGCCAGCGGATCTCCTATGAAGAAATGCTCGCCGCCACGAAGAGCAAGCGCTATCTTCGAAGCAGTCTGAAACGCCTCGGCGCAGAGCTGCTCCTTTCCCCCGCCGCTCTTTCCTCCCCCTTCCTCGCACCGCCCGATCCCTCCTACGCCCGCCTCCTCGCACTCAAGAGCGAAAAGAGTGCCCTCCTCAGAAATCTTCCCCTCCCCATCATCACCAGCACGGCGAAAGCAATGAAAACACTTCCCAAAGAAGCCGCCGCCATGCTCGAGATGGACATCCGCGCCAGCGATGTGCAGTCCTTCTGCCAGAAGGGAAGCAACTACAGGAAGGGCAAAATGGATTTCTATACATCGCCGGTGATCGTGGACTAATAGACTGGCAGACCGATAGACCGGAAAACTATGAGTCTCTTGGTCTCCTATTTCCTTTTCCTATCGTATTTCTTTCTTTTTTATGTTATAATGTTCAAGATATTTTCAAAAAAATGGAATGATTATACAGGGGAGGAAATGATATGGAAATGAGTGAAGAATGGAGCTGGCCGATCGCCCTGGCCTTCATCCTCTATCTGGCGGGCATGATGTGCATCGGGCTCTATTACTCGAGACAGCAGAAAAATTTATCGTCTTACATCCTGGGGGACCGCAAACTGGGACCATGGCTGACATCCATGAGTGCGGAAGCCTCGGATATGAGCGGCTGGATGCTGATGGGGCTCCCGGGCTATGCGTACCTGCACGGGCTCTCTGCTTTCTGGACAGGCATCGGCCTCATCATCGGTACATGGGCGAACTGGGTCCTCGTCTCCACACGCCTTCGTCACTACACGGAGGTCGCGAATAATTCGCTCACCATCCCAGACTATCTGTCGAACCGCTTCGAAGAAAAGAAGAATGGCCTGCGCCTCATCTGCGCCCTCTTCATCATTCTTTTCTTCATCATTTATACATCCTCCGGATTCGTTGCAGCCGGCAAGCTTTTCAATACCATCTTCGGTCTGCCCTACTTTGAGTCCCTTCTGATCGGCGCCTTCGTCGTCGTATTCTACACCTTTCTCGGCGGCTTCTCCGCCGTCGCTCTGACTGACCTCATTCAGGGAACGATGATGTTCTTCACCGTCCTCTATGTACCGGTCGCTGCGGCCATCGCTCTGGGCGGCCCTGCTCCGACCATGGATATCCTGGCGAAAGAAGGGCCCGACTTCTTCTCCTTCTTCCCGGACTCCACCGGCATGGGCGCTCTTGCCATCATGATTGTCTCCTCCCTCGGCTGGGGGCTCGGCTATTTCGGACAGCCGCATATCCTCGTCAAATTCATGGCGATCTCGGATGCCAAAGACCTGAAGAAATCGACACACATCGCCATGACATGGGTCATCCTGTCTCTCGCCTTCGCCATCGCCATGGGCGTCATCGGCAAGGCATACCTCACGACCCCGCTTGAGAATGCGAATGCCGAGCGCGTCTTCGTCCTGATGGCAGAGTCGCTCTCGGCGCCTTTCATCACGGGCATCATCTGGTCTGCGATCCTCGCGGCTATCATGAGTACCAGCTCCTCGCAGCTGCTCGTCACATCCTCGGCGGTCTCCCGTGACCTCTTCCAGGCCTTCCTCTGCAAGGATGCCTCGGAAAAAACGCTGATCCGCGTCAGCCGTATCTCGGTCCTTCTCGTCTCCTGCATCGCCGTCTACCTCGGCTCGGATCCGAACAGCTATATCTTCTCCATCGTTTCCTACGCATGGGCCGGCTTCGGTGCCTGCTTCGGCGGGACCGTGCTCCTCTCCCTCTACTGGAAACGCATGACGCTCAAAGGCGCCTATGCCGGTGTCATCGTCGGCGGCCTCACCGTTCTCATCTGGAAACAGTTTGCCTGGTTTGACCTCTATGAGCTCGTCCCCGGCTTCTTCTTCTCCGTCATCGCGATCATCGTCGTGAGCCTCATGGATAAGGAGCCATCTGAAAGCATCAAGAAAACCTTCGAAAAAGCCCTCGCGCTGTCGAAATAAAAATAGAAAAACCGCTGCTGTGAATTTCACGGCAGCGGTTTTTTGCGTCCAAGTCTCGGAAAATGCCGATGCAGCCAAAGGAGCCGTATTTCCTCTAGGGAAACACCGATTCAATCGCAGAGTCAGATTCTACAAGAATTTTTATACATAGCTTCGTCATAGCCTTCCTTAAATAGCTCGCTATTCGCGTCAGGTTATTCCTCGCTATGTATAAAAATTCAAGAGTAAAATCTGACAACGATTTAATCAGCCTTTCCCTAGGAAAATTCGGCTTGCGTTTCTGTCTCTTCCATAGTATAATCGAATCATATCGAAATGAACCTAAGTCAATTTTAAGGAGGATATCATGAAAAAATTTGCACTGGCACTCGCTGCTTTCACTATGCTTACTGCGACTTCTGCGATGGCGATGGATTCTGCGACACTCCTCGCCCATCCTGACCGTTATCGCGTCATTCATGCAGACGATGAAGAGATCTTCTACGCAGACATGAAGTCCCTCTCCGGCATGCAGACGATGGATTTCCCGGGCAGCATCGAAAATGTAGACTTCACCCTCTACGTGGAAAGCCTGAAAAAGAACCCCAGCGACTATGACTTCGCGGATGGAAATCTCACGACCCGCATTCGTGAATTCAAGATCAATCTCCATGCCGATAAGCGTGAAAGAGAATACTCCATGGATCACGCCCTCATCGCGATGTATGATGCGAAGGGCAATGCTGTCAGCAAGTATGACCACCTCTCTGACGTGAAGAAAAATCGCAAGCTCGATGCAGAGGCCAAAGAGCTGTATGTGAACCTGTCTCATGTGAGAAAATAGGGACTGGTGCCTGGTGACTAGGGATTAGTAGCTAGGGATTAGGTTGGCGATACGAGAAAACCGCTGGTTGCAAACCTCTGCGGCGCTTCTGATTTTTATGCGCCGCACCACCATTTCGCATTTCTCATTTCTCATTCAAGAGAGGCTTTCATCCACAAACAAGGGAGACCGCACGTCCCCGAGGCTAATCCTGAACCCTGAACCCTGAACCCAAAAACAAAAAACCTGACATGAGTCAGGTTTTTTTGTTTGCCTTATTCATAATGCAGTGCATCGATCGGATTCAGCTTCGCCGCCTTCTGTGCCGGATAGAGGCCGAAAATCAGACCGATCAGGACCGAGAAGACAAAGGAACCGACGATGGGCCCCGCTGCGATAACGGTCGGGATCTGTGACAGCTGCGGCGTCACGAGCGCAATGCCGACGCCAAGAGCGACCCCCAGGAAGCCGCCGGCAAGACTGACGGTGATGGACTCGATCAGGAACTGGACAATGATCATCTGGTATGTCGCGCCCAGTGCTTTGCGGATGCCGATCTCCTTCGTACGCTCCGTGACAGAGACGAGCATGATATTCATGATGCCGATACCGCCGACAAGAAGGGAGATCGCTGCCACACTGCCAAGGAAGATGGTGAGCGTCTGCGTGGTCGACTCCATGGTCTTGATGAGATCCTGCGAATTTTGAATGGAGAAATCATCATCCGTCCCGGAGACGCGGTGGCGCGTGCGGAGCAGGTTCGTCACATCGGACTCGATCTGTGAAAGATCGCTGCTGTTATCCGCCGAGATGACGATGTTATTCACATAGGTGATGTGCAGCATGCGTTCCTGCACGGTGCTGAAAGGACAGAGGACGCGGTCGTCCTGATCCATGAAGGAGTAACCCTTTTCCTCCAAAAGCCCGATCACGGTGAATGGATTCCCATGGATACGGACCTTCTTCCCAATGGGATCCTCTTCTCCGAAGAGCCCTGTCGCGACCGTTTTCCCGATGACAGCGACACGGGCACGGGCATTGTACTCCTTCTGCGTCCAGAAACGGCCTTCCTGCACCTTGAGGTCAGAAAGATCCGCATAGTCCTGCGTACAGCCGTAGACACGGGTATTCCAGTTCTTATTCCCATTGACGAGAAGGTAGCTCCCCTGCACGAGCGGAGCGGAATAGGTGATATTCGGCAGATTGCGGATCGCCAGATAGTCCTTGTAGGTCAGGGTCTGCATGGAGCCGGCCGCCTGCTTCACCCCCGGCTTTCTGCCGGTCCCCGGCGTGACAGTGATGGTATTCGATCCCAGACGGGAAATATCGCTCTTGATCGAGTCCTGCACGCCATAGCCGATGGACATGAGCGCGATGACGGCCGCTACCCCGATGATGATGCCCAGCATGGTGAGCAGCGAGCGCATTTTATTGCTGACGATCGAGCTCCATGCCATGAGGACACTTTCGAAATAAATATTCGTCATGATAAAGGCCCTCGTATATCTTTACTAATGTGTCCATCAGAAAGGATCACGTGGCGGGTCGCGTAAGCCGCGACATCATTCTCATGCGTGACGAGGATGATGGTCTTCCCCTCTTTATATAAGGAGGAAAAGATCTCCATGACCTCCTTTGTCGACTTGCTGTCCAGATTCCCCGTCGGCTCATCCGCCATGATGATGGCAGGGTCATTGATGAGCGCACGGGCGATGGCGACGCGCTGACGCTGCCCGCCCGACATTTCCGCCGGCATATGATACGCACGGTCACCCAGCCCCACGGAGTCCAGCATGCGAAGAGCGCGCTCCCTTCTCTCCTTCTTGAAGACATTCCCATAGATCATGGGAAGGATGACATTATCCAGCGCCGAGAGCTTCGGCAGCAGATTGAAGCTCTGGAAGACGAAACCGATCTTGCGATTTCTGGTATAGGCAAGTGCACTGTCCCCGAGCCTCGCGACCTCTTCCCCATCGAGCTTGTAAGAGCCGCGACTCGGACGATCGAGACAGCCCAGAATATTCATCAGCGTCGATTTCCCGGCGCCCGAAGGCCCCATGATAGAGACAAACTCCCCCTTGGAGATCGTAAGATCGATCTTCGTCAGGACAGGCACCTCCTGCTTCCCGATATAATAGCTCTTGCCAATATCCGTCAGGCGGATGACTTCATCCGATTTCTCTTTCTTCTCCATCACACCGGACCTCCCGGGCCGTGGCGATTGTTCTTATTCGTCGGAGTCGAAGTCTTCTCCTGCGAGACAGTCCCGCTGACCACGATCTCCTGCCCTTCGGAAAGACCGCTCGTCACCTCGATCTCCTTCTCGGTGGAAATCCCCGTCGTCACATAGGTCTTCTTCACATCCGCCCCCTCTTTGACGTAGACATAGGAGCCTTCCGAGTCGCTGCGGATCGCCGTCACAGGCACCGTCAGCGCGTCCACGCTCTCGCGGCCCTTGATGACCGCTCTCGCTGTCATGGACGGATAGAGCCCTTCCAACTCGTCCTTATTGATATCTACATAGACGGTATAGTACACGACCGAGCTTGAGGAACTGCTCGTGCTGCCGCTCGCTGAGTACTGCTTCTTGGAAATATCCGACACCACGCCGTGGAACGTGCGGTTCGGGTACGCATCGACCGTGAATTCCACGCCTTCCCCCACGGCCACCTCACCGATATCTGTCTCATCGACCAGAAGCTCGATGCGCATGGAAGAAAGATCAGCGACCGTCACGATGACCATCTGGCTAGACAGCCCCTGAGACACCGTCTCCCCTTCCTTCATCGGCTCGCCGATGACTACGCCATCCATCGGCGAAGTGATGACCGTATCATTCACATCCGCCTGCGCCTTGTCATACGCCGCCTGCGCATTCAGATAGTCCATGCGCGCATTGTCCATCTCCTGGTACGGGATCGCGCCTTTCTCATAAAGGCCTGCCAGACGTTCATAGTAGGACTCTTTATTCGCGAGCGTATTCTGCGTCTGCTTCATCGTGGACGTCAGCGCCTTCGACTCGATCATCGCAAGCGTCTCGCCCTTCCTGACCTTCTCATTCTGCTTCACATACACCTTTTCCAAAGTGCCGGACGCTGTCGCCGAGAGATCGACACTATTCACCGGCTCGATCGTCCCCGTCGCATCGATGGTAAGCCCGATGGTAGCGCGCGACACCGCCCCCACCGTGTAATTATCCTTCTGCGGAGCATGGCTCTTCTGATACCAGAAATAACCGCCGCCCGCTGCCACTGCGATGACAATGAGGAGAACGATCATCCATTTCTTCTTCATATATTTCCTCCTTATGGGTTCATAAATGTAGAGAAAACTCTACATTTCGTAAAAACATTCTCTCCTAATAATGTCATTATATCACAGGAAAGAAGAGTGCGTAAAAATAAAGGAAAGTAGTTTGCAACTAGCCTGCGGGGTAGGGAAATGAGAATACCGCTCCTCCGCATCCCATCATTCCCCCGTATCGTCATTTCCCCCCATATCGTCATTTCGAGCGAAGCAAGAAATCTTCCTTGCACACCGGTAAAGCGGAGACTGTGAGATAACGATGAGACAAAAACGATTTTGCGTTTCCTCACCAATGCAGAACGCCGCTATCACGTTAAGATCCCTCGGCTCTGCTTTCGATGACGATACGGGAGGACGGGCTATCTCACATCCCCTTTCATCCCTTCTCGTAGAAGGCTGCCCCTGCGGGGCAGATCTATCCTCCGCCTTCGGCGCGCCCCTT
>CAVBQN010000011.1:0-35684 GCA_963597545.1 Fusicatenibacter saccharivorans | reverse complement strand
GCATGCCCCTATTGCCTTCGGCACTTCCCCCGAAGGGGGAAGCAAGACGTTACGTAGCTAACGATTTCCTTAACTTAATAGCATTACTCGATGGTATGTCTTTTGCCTTTTATGAAAGAGTGGCAAGGGGCGACGTTCCTGCGGGGAGGAAAATGATAATAATGCGCCGCAAGGTCTTGCTCTGGGGAAATACAGAGACTCTCAAAGGCGGGAAGCCTGTGGACCTGTCTTTCCTTCGGAGCCTGCTGCATCTATGCGGATGTATCCGATGAAATCGCCATTTCTGATTTCAAACTTATATTTCGGTAAGGGGGATCCTATGCCCAATCGGTTTAAAAAGTCAATGAAGCATCTGGCAGCGGCTGTCTGCATCACGCTTTCCTGCGTGATGCCCTGTGCAGCGCAGGAATTTCTTCCTGTATCAGAAGTGCAGGAGGGTATGCATGGCTATGCCAAGACAGTCGTTCATGGTACGAAGATTGAAACCTTCGATGTCGACGTGTTGGGGATTATGAAAGGCAAGGGCGCGACCGGCGGAGATCTGGTGCTGGTGAAAGTATCAGGGCCCCTGATCGATCAGACAGAAGGCATCGCGCAGGGGATGAGCGGCAGTCCGGTCTATATCGATGGGAAGCTGCTCGGCGCAGTGGCGTATGGATTTCCACAGTCCGGCGGGCGCATCGGCATGGTGACGCCGATCGGTGACATGCTGAAGCTCTGGACCATCGATGACGGAAAGGACACGGGGCTCACGCCGCCATCCTCCAAAGGGCTGATCCCGCTTACGACGCCTCTCATGGCGAGCGGATACACCCCGGAGGCGATGGATTTCCTAGCAGGGAAAATGCAGGATTTCCACATGGTCCCATTTGCTTCCGCATCTGCCTCGCAGGATGATATGCCGCAGCCGCTTGAACCGGGAAGTGCCGTCTCGGCAACCATGGTGACAGGCGATCTCAAGCTCGGCGCTGTCGGGACGGTCACCTATGTCGACGGTGATCGCATGGTGGCTTTCGGGCATCCGTTCATGGATCGCGGAAATACCGATTATTTCATGCACAATTCCTATATCTTCACTGTCATCCCGAGCAAGAATATCCCCTTCAAGCTGGGGTCCGTCGGTGCGGAGATCGGCACGGTCAATCAGGACCGGGGAGCCGGTATCGGCGGAATGATGGGGAAGCTTCCACACGCTGTCGCGCTTCATGCGTCCGTGACCGATGAAGATACGAAGAAGAAGGAAGATCTCCATGTACGCATGATCCCGAATGAAGCGTTGCTGCCGACCTTATCCGTCACTTCGGTGTACCATGCGATCAGCAATGCCATGGATCGCAAAGGACAGGGGACGGTCGATTTCACCTATACGCTTTACCCGGAGGATATGAAACAGAAGCCTTTCACCCGAAGCAATATGTACTGGTCGTCCAAAGACATCGCGGAGCGAAGCGTAGATGAGCTCTACAATGTGGTACGGCTTCTCGAGCAGAACCGTTTTGAAAAATATCCTCTCCGCAGCATTATGGTCGACATGCATGTGACGAGTGAACGAAAGACCGCGCAGCTTCTCGATGCCTCGGCGTCTCCGATCATCGTGAGCCCGGGCGATACCATCTATGTACGCGCGCGTCTTTCTCCCTACAGGGGAGAAGTCTTCTATAAGGACCTGACATTCACCGTGCCGAAAGATCAGCCGTACGGAGATATGATCCTCGAAGTCCGCGGCGGCGGTGTCGTGCCGCTCCCTTACCTCATCCAGCAGCAGAAGTTCAATCTGACGGATGAGATCTTAGACCGCATCCGCACGTACAAGGATTTCAATGACCTGCACAGCCGATTGATGAAGGAAGACCGGAACAATCAGGTCGTCGTGGAGATCCTGGATCCAGAGGTCAGCATGATCTCCAAAGGTGAAAACGGCGGAAAAAAGGCAGAAATACAGGAGAAACAGGCACCGGAAAATCCAGACTATCTGAAGAATAAAGACGGGCTCAAAGAAGACGGAGAAAAAGAGACTCCAAAGAGCGCCGTCGATACGGACTATGTCATCTATGGTGACGGACAATTCACCTTCAAAGTTCTGCCGCAAGCGGAACGCGATAAAGCCCTGAAGAAGCTCGCAAAGAATAAACAGCAGGCCACCATCGAGATGAGCAATAAGGAAAAAGAAACGCTTGAGAATAAGGATAAGAAGACGGAAGGAACGGATAAAGACGAAAAAGATTCGCAAAAGACATCAGCTATGATTGCGCTTTGAGTGACTAGTGACTAGTGACTGGTGACTGGTGACTTGGATACCGCCTTCTGGCATCGCCCTATTTATACTTCGCGGCGCTTCATTATTTTTTGCGCCGCACCACCATTTCTAATTTCTCATTTCTAATTTCTCATTCGAGCAAAACTTTCATACAATCAAGGGGCAGCATGCCCTAGGGGCTAACCCTGAACCCATCAACCTGAAAGGAGGTCTCCCCACCCATGTCATTCTTAGAAACGCTTGGCCGCTATACCATCGGCATCTTTCATCAGCTGGGAGCAGTGATCCTGCTCCTCATGGCGGCGGTGAAAGAGATCGGCGCATTCCGCGGGCGGGAGACGATGAAGCAGTGCCTGGCATTGGGCGTGCTGTCTTTTCCCATCGTGGCATTGACACTGCTCTTTACCGGCATGGTGCTTTCTGTACAGATCGCGGGCGAGCTCACAAAGTATGGCGCAGACTTCACCGTCGGTGCGATCGTAGCCATCGGCATGGGGCGTGAATTGGGACCGGTGCTCTGCGGGGTCGTCCTTGCAGGCCGCGTCGGGGCAGCCATCACGGCTGAGATCGGTACGATGCGGGTGACCGAGCAGATCGATGCGCTAAGGTGCCTTGCGGTGAGTCCGGTGGGATATCTCGTGGTGCCGCGGCTCGTCGCCTGTATGACGATGCTGCCGCTTTTGACGGTCTTTGGTGTCACCATCGGCGTTGGCGGCGGGATGATCGTCGCTTCGCTCACGCATGGCGTCTCCTCCTATACCTTCATGCACTCCATCCACGTGTACTGCGTCCCTTCTGACCTGTACATCGGCGTTTTCAAGTCGGTCATTTTCGGTATGATCGTTGCGCTTGTCGGCTGTGACCGCGGGATGACCTGTACGGCAGGAGCAGAAGGCGTCGGCAAGGCGACCACCCAGTCCGTAGTATATTCGATTATTATGCTTTTTGCGGCGAATTACCTGCTCTCGTCCATTCTGTTTTGAGGCGTCCTATGATTGATATCAGGCATGTATACCAGACTTTTGGCGATCGTCATATCTTGAAAGATGTCAGTCTTTCCATCAAGGAGGGAGAGACGATGGTCATCCTGGGAGCGTCCGGCTCCGGGAAATCAACGCTCCTAAAGCTCATCATCGGTCTTTTGCGCCCTACATCCGGAAAAGTCCTTGTGAACGGAAAGGATATGGGACAGCTCAGCGAAGAGGAGCTGAATGAGGAGCGCCGCTCGATGGGGATGGTCTTTCAGTATTCCGCGCTCTTTGACTCTCTCAATGTGAAAGAAAATGTAGCCTTTGGTCTGCGTATGCACACGCGGCTTTCTGAAGAAAAGATCGATGCCATCGTGAAGGAGAAACTGCATCTGGTCGGGCTTGATGGGATCGAAGACCTCATGCCGGCGAATCTCTCCGGCGGCATGAAGAAACGCGTGAGCCTTGCCAGAGCGATCGCGCTCGAGCCGAAGATCATTCTCTATGATGAACCGACAGCGGGGCTCGATCCGATCCGTTCGACCGATATCAGTCTTTTGATCAAAGAGACGCAAAAGGCCCTGCATGCGACGAGCGTCGTCGTGACGCACGACCTGAAGTCTGCGGAAAGGATCGCGGACCGCATGGCTTTTTTGTATAAGGGCTCGTTCCTTGCAGTAGGGACAGCTAAAGAATTATATGCATCGAAGGATGAAAGAGTACGGCAGTTCATGAACGGTCTGCCATCGAATCCTGATTTTTTGAAGGAAGGTGATGCCTGATGAAATGGTCGACGGAAGCAAAGGTCGGAGCCTTTGCCCTTGCGGGGATACTCCTCTTTGCCGGGATCCTGATCGAGCTTTCCAGCCTTGTGATCTTTGGAAAGAGCGGATTTCATGTGACCGGCTATTTCAAGGAAGCGGAAGGCATAGAACCGGGAAATCCGATCCACTATGCCGGCGTCGAAGTAGGCATGGTCGATGGCATCACGGTGGAGAACGGGGAAGCCGTCGTGAAGCTTCGTTTTTATCACGATGTCAAGGTGCCGAAGGATGCGGACTTCTCCATCCAAACCAGCAGTGTCATGGGCGGGCGCTTCGTGAAGGCGTCCGGCGGTCATCAGGAACGCGGCTATCTGGCAGAAGGGATGAAGGTCGAGGGCAAGTCAGCACCGGGGATCGATCAGGCGATGGATAAGATGGACAAGCTCATCACGTCCGCGCAGACCATGCTCGATGGGATCAATAGCGTCGTCGCAGACCCCTCTTCGCAGAAGCATGTGAAGAACAGCATCAATAATTTTGATGCGATTTCCGAAAATCTCGCCATCCTGACCGCGCAGGGGATACAGACAGCGAGTGAGATTCAGAGCATCACCTCGCAGGTGAATCAGATGCTGTATCAGCTGAATGGAGACGGCAAAGCCACCGGCGATGTGCGCAGGATCATGGACAATATGGTCGTGGCATCGGAGAATGCGAAGGAAATCTCTCAGAATGCCAAAGAGATTTCCGGGAAAATAAATGGATTTATGCAGGGAAATGGTGATTTTGATGTATCTGTTTCCGGCGAATTGTTATATAATACTAAGAAGGACGATTTCTCGCCGAATCTCTTCCTCCGCGTGGGGAAAGACTCCTATGGCCTTCTGGGGATAGAATCCATGGGAAATGATCCGGTCTATGATGCGCTCTATGGTCGTATGAGAGGGGACTATGGCGTACATGCCGGTATCATTCGAAACAAGATCGGCGCTGGCGCGGACTATGCGTCCGGGCGGTGGAAATTCTCCGCAGATGTGTATGACCCCAATGATCTCTCTGTCCGCCTGCGCGGACAGTATGCTCTTACGCCGAATCTGTTCCTGACCGGACAGTCCATTTTCCCGCATAACAACCGCGGCGGCGGAGAGTACATCGGTGTGGGATACAATTATTAAATGAAAACAGCGCCCCAAGATGGGCGGTCTGGATACAATGACAACAAAGACATCTGTCTAGAAGGGATGAATGTTGAATGAATACAATGACCTGCAAAATTCTGACTGCTTCTATCGTGCTTGCCCTTTCCTGCGGGCTCGGCGCAGAAGCAAAAGGATCTCAGACGAAGATCATGACGGATCCGTCGATCACGCAAAAAGCCATCGAGGCACAGATGAATCAGACGGTAGCGAATAAAGATGTGAACTTCAATAACATGCTGCTCCAGAAGAATCTGGCGTCTTCCATCACAGAAGCGGCAGCTCCGGAAGCAGTGGCTATGGATATCGACCTCAAAGGCGCGGTCACGACTGCCATTCAGAATAACCGCGATATCACCATCGCAGAGCTAAAACGCAGAGAAGCGGAGGCCGATGTCAGCGCAGTGGTAGCCAAGAAGAATCCATCCGTCAGCTACTCCTGGCAAAGAAATCAGTATCCGACCCAGAGCGGTCCGGTGACCAAAACCACCATAAACGATCAGCATGAGGTAGTCACTACTGTCGTAGGCATGCAAAGTTCCAACCATGGCTATAGCCAGGAAATCAAGGTTTCTTGGCCGATCTGGACCTTTGGCAAGGTAGAAGGCGCGATCGATGCTGCCCGCTATCAGAAAAACATCGCAGATCTTAATGTCTACAAGACAGAAGCGGATACGAAGCTCGCGGCTGTGCAGGCATACTACCAGTACCTTGAAGCGGTCAAGCTCGCTGAAGTGCAGGCACAGTCTGTCACTGACTATGCAAGCCATCTGAATAACGTACAGCAGCAGTTCGATGCCGGCATCGTGGCGAAGCTGGACGTACTGTCTTCCAATGTATCACTCGCCAATGCGAAACAGAAGAGCATCGCAGCGGACAACACCCGTGATGTCGCAGAAGCGAACCTGAACAACATCATGCGTGTCCCGATGAATACGACGCTGAACCCGCTGGATAAGAATTTCCCGGAACCGGAATTTGACCTCACCATGGAACAGGCCATTCTGATGGCGCAGAAATACCGCTGGGAACTCGTCGAAGCAGACTATGGCGTAAAGGCAGCTGAGGCCTCTCTTCGCTCTGCAAAGGCAGGCTATCTCCCGACAGTCAGCGTCGGCGGCGGATACAGCTGGAAGGAAGCCAGCGTGACGGCTGTCGATAAAGATGACTGGGCTGTTCAGGGCGGGCTTTCCTGGTCACTTTGGGATGGCGGTGCCACCCAGGCATCAGTGAAGAAAGCGGATGCCGCTGTCAGGGCAGCACAGGAAACACTCCTGCAGGCGAGAGAAAAGATCGAGCTGGAAGTCCGTCAGGACTACCTGAACGTCCTCTCTTATAAAGAACAGATCCGCGCTGCCGAAGCATCGGTTGCTCAGGCAGAAGAAGCCTATAAGATCGCGACCGTCCGCTACAGCAGCGGCGTCGGCATCAACCTAGATGTCCTCGATGCAGAACTGGCACTCAATGCCGCAAGGACAAATTACATCACGGCACTCTACAACTACAACATCGGTCTCGCTACGCTGGAACATGCGATGGGCGTACCGGCTGTCATTCATCCTGAATTTGCAAAAGCATAATTTTTAGTGACTAGTGACTGGGAGACATCAGACTCGCATATCGTCATTTCGAGCGAAGCGAGAAATCTTTGTCATTCGCGGTCAAAAGGATGATGTCAGGAAACCATAAATGGGAAGCCTGTTAATCGCTGACTTTCGGGTATAGCCCTATTTATACTCCGCGGCGCTTCTATGTTTTTATGCGCCGTACCACCATTTCTAATTTCTCATTTCTAATTTCTCATTCAAGCGAAGCTTTCAAACGGAATCAAAGGGCAGCACGCCCAAGGGGCTAACCCTGAACCCAACAACCTGAACCATGAACCCGGTATTTTTATTTGGAGAACTTGACCTTGGCTAGCAGAATCAAATGGTGGATCAATGGTATCGCAGCATTTATTTTCGTCATGCTCTGTATCATTTATCTGCTGATCCGTCCGATCATCACACAGAATCTGGAACCTGTCATCAAAGAGGCGGCAGGGGAGCGCATCAATGGCACCCTGACGTGGACCATGATGGATCTGGATCCGAACTATGACCTTTCCTTCACCGATCTGGAGCTGAAGGACGCGAAAGGAGAGGTTGTGTTCAAGTCGCCCTCTTTAGAAATCGGATGGTCTGCTTCTGCGCTGTACAACTATGCCTTCAAAGACGGCGGCATCGCCGATGTCGTGAAGACGGTGACCATTGAGAATCCGGAAGTGCACCTTGCCAAGGGGACTGATGGACTCTGGAATGTAGAAAACATTCTAAAACCATCGGACTCTTCGGACAACGGTACTTTCACAGGACAGGTCATCGTGAAGGACGGGAATGCTTCCATCTCTGCACCGGATATCGGTTCGTATGATTTCACTTCGCTGGGAGGCACGCTCGGCTGGGACAGCAAGGGTACGATCACAGGCTCTTTTGCGGGAGAGGCGTTTGACAGCCATTTCAAGGGAGACGTGAAGTACACGAATACGAATAATATGGAAATCAGTCTGGAAACGGATCCAGTTTCCCTTACCTCGTTGAAGCCGCTCTTAGAGCAGTTCCCACAGATTTCTTCAAAACTTGATATAGACAAAGGGACAGGACAGGTGACCAGCGCCAAGATCTGGAAAAGTGATGGCGCTGTCGCTTATCATGTCCAAGGCTCTATCAAAGATGCTGCTCTTCGCTATGATCATTTTATTCTGGCTGACGGGGCAGCCTTTTTTGATATTGAAAATGGCGAAGCTGTCATCACCGAAGCAGCCGTAAAGGTCAATGGGCAAACATTCACCGGGGATGCAAAGATCCTTTTTGACGTGGACGATCCGATCCTGATGGGACATGTGACTCTGAAGGATATCAAGGCGGAAGAGCTACTGCCGGAGAAAGGCGCCACCGGAGTCGTTTCCGGCAGCGTAGATATTTCGGGGACGATGGGAGATCCTTTCGTGTCCGGCGAAGCCCATGTGAAGGATGGGCAATATGAGGATCTTTCTGTCAAAGAGGCGAATGTGCGCTTTGTTTATGGAGAGGATCGGATCTCGATCCCCTATCTGAAGGCACAGATGGCCGGTGGTCTTCTGATTGGCGAAGGCTCATATACTATGACAAGCGGGGCCTTCGAAGGCGAAGCAGCCGGAGAGCATATCGACCTTTCTTCTCTTCCGGTCGGGATTTCCGCTTCCGGCATTGTGAGCGGATCTGGGAAGGCGAAGGGCACCTATAAGGAAGGCGCACTGTCTTTGGAAATGGCTTCCGGAGAAATGGATGGCGCGGGTTTTTCGTATGAGAATATGGCAGCCGGCAAGGTCTCCGGCTTTGGCAGTTACCGTGATGGTGACTGGCATGGCGTTTTCTATGGCATGGATCTTTCGTATGATGGGATGTCCATGGATACCCTCTCGGGGGAGGCGACTTCGCATGGCGGCGTGATGGATATTGTGTATCTGACAGGCACATCTGGCGAAGGCGCATTCACCGTGAAGGGGACATATGGGCCGTCTCTCTCGCTCTCAGGCGAGGTATCGTCCATCGACCTTTCTGAGCTTTCCGGCCTTTCGGGAATGGATATGGCCGGACGTCTCTCCGGCCGGTTCGTGGTCAGCGGGAGCAGGGAGAATCCATCCGGCGCGGCAGATTTCACAGCGCGGGATGGGGAGATCCGTGGCATCTCCTTTGACCGTATCGCAGGACATGTATCGCTGGGAGATCAGCTGGCAACTATCACCTCGCTTCGCTGGGAAGGGCCGGACGGCAAGCATACCGTGAAGGGGACCGTCGGTCTCTTTGCGCCGCACCCTCTCTCACTCACCATCGATACCGACAAGACACGCATCGAGAAACTGCTTGCACTTGCCGGAGAGGACTACCCGGTGACGGGCTGGGTCGAAAATACAATGACCGTCACAGGCACGATGGAAGCGCCACAGGTGAAGGGGGATTTTCTGGCCTTCGATGGTTCGGTCATGGGTGAGCTTTTCCAGAGCATCTCCGGCGAATATACCTATGATGGAAATGACATCACTCTGAAAAACGGACTCGCTTATATCTATGATGGTACAGCCATCGTGAGCGGTACGGTGAAGCCGGATATGATCGATATGGACGTATCGCTGAATGATATCAGCCTTTCGCGGATGCTTCCGGGACGCGGAGCAGACGGCAAGATCAATATGCGTGGGCATGTATCCGGGACGATGGAAAATCCGGCCTTTGAAGGGACGATCTCCTCCAGGCAGATTTCAGTCGGAGGCACTTCCATTTATATGGCTTCTGCCGGCATTGGCTATCAGAACCATGTCGTAAGCCTTGATGACGGTATATTCAATCAGAAGAATGGCCATTTCGAATGGAGAGGCAGCTATCACATGGACTCCCATACCCTGCAGGGCTTCCTCCGATTTAAGGAATGGAATATCAAGGAAATCATGCGTCTTTTCAAGCTGCCTGAGTCCGCTGTGGATGGTGCTGTCAATGGCGGCATGCAGATCGGAGGGACACTGGAAAACCCCAGTATCGACTTCAAAGCAGATTTTCTGGGAGGACATCTGGGGGATACACCTGTCGGTCAGGGCGCGATCGATTTTTCCTACATGAATGGGGCGCTCTCGATCCGTAAGTTTCATCTTCCTGTAGGAGATGGACTGCTCGCCGCAGAAGGCTCTATGAATAGCGATGGTGAGCTCGCCATCCAGCTCGCAGCCAAAGACATGGAGATGTCCTGGCTGCCGCAGGTATTGGGACGAAGTGACATACGGATGGGCGGTCGTCTGACGGCCGGAGTTGTTCTCAGTGGAAATAAGACATCGCCGGAAGCAGACATCTCGATCGGTATCGAGCATCCGAGCTACGGAGACATCAGCTTTGACAGCTTCTCTCTGATGGCGAATGCCAAGAGCAATGTCGTGACGCTGCAAAATGCACTGGTATCGAAAGGAAACTATCGTGCAAGTGCTAAGGGCATACTCCCCGGCAATCTTTTCACCGGCAGCACCACCGATGAGGCAGTGCCGCTTTCTGTTGATTTCAATCTCGATCAGGCAGATATGAATATTCTGGCTCTCTTCGGTAAAGCCGTGACGAGTGCGAGCGGCCCGATCAAGGGACATGTACAGCTTGTCGGTGACTATCGTGACCCGGAGCTTAAAGGCAGCATCACAGCAAAGAATGGGGCGCTCGGTCTTATGACCATGAATGAAGTCATTCAGCCGATCGATCTGTCCTTACGATTTGATGGACATCGTGTGACATTTGATGGCAGTGCCTCCTTCGGTGGCGGCGGCGTCACTGCGAAAGGCTCTGCCGACTGGAAAGAAAAGGCGATCACGCATTATGATGGGGAAGTACACATGCATACCCCTTCTATCGACTCTGCCTATTACAAAGGAGCCGTCGATGCTGACCTTTCACTGGGTGAATTCATGGATCAACTCGGTGTCACGGGCAAGATCTCTATCCACGATGCGACCTGCGAAGTGCCGCTCGCTCTCCTTGCGGAGAGCGGTAAGTCGTCGGCCAATTTCCTGACGAAGATCGACATAGCCATCGGAGACAATGTACGGCTTTACAGCAGCTCGCTCTATGACCTCATGATCAAAGGAAATATTTCGATGATGGGCCATTTCCGCGAACCGATCATGACGGGCCGCGTGAATGTAGAAAAAGGAACGGTCAAGATCAATACCACGGAATTCAAGATCGATCAGGCCAATGCTGTCTGGGGTGGTACCCCCGGCTCCTTCCTGCCTGTCATCCATGCGCGTGCCGATACCAAGGTCGGTCATTACAATATCGAAGCCGAGCTGGATGGACCGCCCGGTGATATGAAGACGACCTTCCACAGTGATCCCGCACTGAATGATTCGCAGATCATCATGCTGCTGACGCTCCATCAGGATCCGACCAAGGATAAGGATGGCTCGATGCAGGGGGCGCTCTTCAATGCCGGCCTCACCATGCTCTTCGGGAATACGATGCAGGACTTCCTTGCCGATAAGATCGGCCTTGACCTCATCAGCATCACGTCGAACCTGACAGACTACTATGACAACATTGATGATAACAATGACAGCTACTACTACATCAAGATCGGGAAGTACCTCTTCAATGACTTCATGCTGACTGCGACCATGGGAGTGAATAATGAGGAAAAGAGTCTGGGCTTCCATTATGATTTGAATTCGCGCGTCGGTCTCTCATCGTGGTATAATAGTAATCACGACAGTTACATCGGCAGCGATTGGAGCTTTAAATTTTAGTCCCTAAGCCTGATGGGCTCGGGGCGGAGGTGCGGCTTCGCCGCGATCCTTCGGCGCGAGCTCATTTTCCCATTCGCCGTTTGTCAAGCCAACGACTTTCCCCTTAGATCACGGAAAATGCGCCAGTGGTCCGGTAACGCATTTTCCCTTCAGCGCTGATAGGAAGAGAAGGTCTATTTTGCGAAATCCCATTTACATGGAGTACCCATTATTATGCTCGAAGAATACAAAGCCTGCTTGTCCCGTGTGACCTTGCTCAGCCGGGAGGAAGAGCAGGCACTTTGGAAAGAATACAAAGAGGAAGAGGAGATCGACGCGCGCCAGCGTCTGATCGAGAATTACCAACCGCTTGTCTTCAAGGAGGCAGTCAAGTATGGCCTGCAGGAGGCGGTGACGATGGACCTTATTCAGGAAGGCACTGTAGGGCTCATGGAGGCGGTCGAGCGCTATGATCCTTTGACCGGTGTCGCCTTCTCCCTGTATGCCATCCATCGCATTCGCGGACGCATGCTGAATTTCCTGAATGCCAATAAAAAGGAGATCCTTCTTGAGGACGGGGAGGAAGAGAAGGTCTTCCTCACGCAAGCCATCCCGGATATAGCCTTCGAAAGTGCCGACCGTGAATCGCTGCATGCGGCAGTCGATGAGGCAGTGCAGCGACTCTCTGCCAAAGAGCAGGATGTCATCCGCTCAGTCTATCTCGCGGAGCAGACCGCCGCTGAGACCGCTGATGCCATGGGCGTCAGCCAGGCCTACGTCTACCGCCTCGAAAAACGCGGCATCCGGCGTCTACGCGGGATGCTCTCGAAGCTGATCCATGAGAGAAAATAGGTTCAGAAAGCTCTGAGGGTTCAAAGGGTTCTCGCTTCTTGGAATGCTTTTTTTAGCCAAAGCAATCATACTGTGGCACTTCTCCTTGCACGTGCTGAACCACTCCCCTTGAACCTATAGAACTCATAGAATCTGTTGGACTTGCAAACCTATCCTAAAATCACTTGCATTTTAGCAATAACGCTTGAAAATAAAAGAAAATACGAAAAAAATAAAAATTTTGGATGTTCACTTGTTCTTCTAAAACACTGATTATATAGTAAGAGTCATGTAACCAGTGGTTGACAGGAAAACGGAAAGACTCCGATTTCCTGCGCAGGAGGCAGTATGTCAGGAGATACGCTGAAGAGAGTGAAGTCAGTGAAGAGATGGCTGGAAAAAGCGGAAAAATCCTACTCCAACCATAAAGAACTGACAGGCGAGATGAATCTCATCATGGCGCAGGCAGAGATGCAGCGCCTGAAAGAGGTGAGAGGGACTTCGCCGCGGCGGAAGTGGCTGCTTCGCGGCGGCGCACTGGCTGTGGCGGGATTTCTTTTTCTCGGCGCGTCGCTCCTGAAAGATAGCCTCTTCCCAACGCCTGTTCCGGCTAAGCCGGCCCAGACAGTGGTCACGACATCAACTGAGACACCAAAGCCAGTCGAGGAAGCAGTACAGAAAGCGGAAGAGGTTCCTGCCCCTGTGGAGACTGTCATGACAGAACAGGTAGAAACGAAACAAGCCCCCGAAGCCCCGAAAGCTGCGCCCGCCGTCAGTACGCCGGTGCCGGCTCCCATAAAGGTTGCTGCTCCGAAGCCTGCCGCCCCCGCTCTCTCGGATCAGGAGATCCAGCGTGTCGTAGGCGAAGCGGGAAGGGCTCTCCGAGGAAATTAATGATAAGAAGGATTTCAGAGGCTCGAAGGGTCTCCCCTTTAGGAGCTTCCGTCCTGCACCGAATCCATCAATCCCAATGCTATTTAAGGAAATCACACGTTTTGGCAAGTATGCCAGATACCCATCTGTATTTCCATAAATATATAGAAATTCATCATCCAATACATGAGGAGGAATTTACGATGACAGCAACATATAAGAAAGCACTGCTTGCCTCTGCGATCCTGCTTGCACTTTCCGGCGCAGACGTCTTTGCGGAAGCGCCGCAGATGACCGGCTCCCAGAATGGCATGTCCCAGAGCTCCATGATCGATGTGAAGAGCGGGAAGGAAGCCGGCAAGACAGCCGAGATTTCCGACCAGACAGAAAAAGCGGAACCGTCCATGGAAGTGAAGGAGTCTCACCAGACCGTCGCAGTGGGCGATGCCTCGCTCTACCTTTCAGCGGACGATGACGTAGCCATCGAAGCACATACAGGCAAGACCATCGCGCATGTCGACTTCGACGGGATTCCGGAAGAAGTCAAGACGAAGCTGTCTCCTCTTCTGCAGAGCAAACCAGGCAGCACGGTCACTGCTGAGGGGATCCGCAATGATGTGGCATCTCTTGGATCGACCGGCGTCTTCTCCCAGATCCGTCCGAATTTCAAGGATATCCCCGAAGGCGTGGACCTCACCTATGGTCTTGTCGCAAACCCCATCGTTCGCGGCGTGGAATTCACCGGCAATACCATCTTCACCTCTGACTACCTGAAGTCTATCCTGCAGGTGCCGGAGGGCAGCGTCCTGAACTTCGTCCTCGTGAACCAGAAACTGAAGGAAATCGAAGATGCGTACCTGAAACAGGGCTACATGCTCGTCTCCATCCCGAATGTCGAAGTGACGCCGAAAGGCATCCTGAAAGTCAATATTTCGGAAGGTGTCATCGAAGACATCCAGCTCGTCGGCAATGATAAGACGAAGGACAAAGTCATCCTCCGTGAACTCAAAATGAAGAAGGGCAAGCCTTTCAATAAATTCCAGGCAAGCCGCTCCATGGAAAGACTTTACAACCTGGGCTACTTTGAAGATGTCAATATGAAGCTGCTCCCGGGCAAAGAAAATGAACACAATGTCGTCATCGAGATCGACGTCGTCGAGCAGAAGACAGGCGTCATCACTGTCGGCGCCGGCTACTCGGACTCCGATGGTACGGTCGGCATCGTCGAGCTCGGTGATACGAACTTCCGCGGCACAGGCGATAAGGTCAATTTCCACTGGGAATTCGGCGGTGCTGGCAACGGTAAGAACTATACCATTTCCTACACCCGTCCGTGGATCAATTCCAATGGCGACTCCCTCGGGGCTTCCATCTTCAACCGTATCTATGAATATGATGACTATGATTCGAACGGCGATACCGTCGCAGAATACGATAAGAGAAGAAGCGGCTGGAACCTCACCTGGGGACGCCAGAATGGCGAATATCGCACGAACTACTTTGCATTTGAAAGTGCGAAGGAAGAATACGATGATCATGACGGTTTCAATTGGGGTAGCGCAGCAACTGACCGCTTTAAGAATTATAAGAAGGAAGGTTATGATAGCGAAGACGCTATGAAAAAAGCTTGGCGTGGCGCTATCGATGATAATTTCGGTACCACGAATAGCTTTACCTTCACGCATGTCTTCGATAATCGTGACAACTACTTCAATGCCAGCAAGGGCCGCCGCATTTCCTTCTCCACCCAGTGGGGCGGACATGGACTTGGCGGTGACTATGACTTCTACAAGTTCACGACAGAAGGCCGCTTCTACAAAGGCCTCGGCAATGGTCACATCCTCGCACTCCGTCTGCAGGGCGGCTACATCGACGGCGATGTCTCTTACGGAAATCTCTTCGACCTCGGCGGCTCGAATACCCTTCGTGGCTATGAAGATGACCAGTTCAAGGGCAAGAAAATGTACGCGGCGACACTGGAATACCGTTTCCCGATCGCCAAGAAAGTACAGGGCGTCCTCTTCACCGATGGCGGCAGCACCTGGGGCATCGATAACGGACAGATCCCGTGGTATGAAGATGATGATGGCTTCCAGTGGTCTTGCGGCGTAGGCCTGCGTCTCCAGACCCCGATCGGACCGATCCGTCTTGACTATGGCCACGGCGATAAGAATAAATTCCACTTCAGCTTCGGCACACAGTTCTGATTGGAATGCGAAATGAGAAACGGTGGTGCGGCGCAACATACATAAAGCGCCGCAGCTCCGATTTTTCCCTCTTTCCTGTGGAAGGAGGTGCCCGCCGGGGCGCAATGCTATTAAGTTAAGCGGCAGAACATTCTTGGCTCCCCATCGGGGGAGCTGCCCGGAGGGCTTGTGCAAGCGAACTGGATTTTTAGGAGTGAAGCGACGCGAAAATCCAGTGAGACGCCATTTCGAGCGAAGTGAGATGAGGGGGCAGCACTACGGTAGTAAATGCAAATGTTGAACTATCGATAGAAACGAACCATTCAACATTGTTCGTTATACCGCTAGCAAGCCCCTATTGCCTTCGGCACTTCCCCCGAAGGGGGAAGCAAGAGGTTTCGACGTTTGACGGTTTCTCAAATTTTCCAAAGGAGGAGCCATGCATTCTTCCTTATTTCCTTCGATGACTCGAGCAGGTCTTGCCCTGCTCGTTTCGTCATTCCTGCTTCCTGCCGGGGCAGATGCGGCACCGATTCGCGAAGTGAGCGTCTCCGTCACGGGAGCGGGCGGCATGCCGCCCGCAGTGGAGAAGCGGATCACGGCGAGTATTTCCGCCATAGGAAACCGCATCCTTGTCGGTAAGGATGAGAGTCTCTTTCGCTCGCACGAGAGCGAGTACGATAAGGTCCTTGCAGACATCGTGAATCGCGTGGTCGTGGGCTATGTGGTGGATGATATATCTGCCTCCTATGGCGAAAAGACGGCGCTTCACGTATTGCTCACTCCCGTCGGGCAGATGATCCGCGAGGTGGAGACAGAGATCGACTATGGGAATCTGTCTCCGGAAGCGGCAGCGCTGGTGAAGAAGGATACCGCCGGCGTACCGCTCCTTATGAGTCAGCTCCTCTCGGGGCTTCCCGTCGACTCGGTCGGTTGGGCGGAGAGTGTCTCTGAGTCTGCCGGGCGAGAGCTTCTTAAGGAGATTCTCCCGGAATTTACCGCCAACTTCGAAGTGACCTCGGGGGAGAAGACAAGAGTGCGGATCTCTCTCATCCCGCGGGGGACGATCGTCCGTACCGGAAAGCTCACCCTGCACAAGACCACCATTCCGCGCCTCCTGATGCTTCGCGCGGTGAATGAGACGGAACATGCCCTTCGAAGTCTTGAAGGGCTTCCGCTCGCTTTTGTCGCCCGCCATCAGAAGGATCTGGCTGCCTCGATGAATGACATCCTCGCCAAGGACCCCTTCATTGAAAAGTATGGCATAGAGACAAAGGCCTATCTTTATCCGGGAGAGATCACAGAACTCAAAGTCGATGCACTGACCGATCACTGGATCATCCGCACGGAAGCATGGATGGATGCCGGGCGCGATGGAAATCGCAATACGGCGATCGAAGGCATGCTCGGGCATTTCGTTGGCAGGAATAATGTGATCTTCGGCGAGGCCCGCTTCTACCCCGGCCCTGTCGACTGGAATGTCTATGGCGGTTGGTACCATCACTTCGGACGCGTCATGGATCTGGGCTATAAGTATGATCTTGTAGAAAACAGCCACCATGCCTTTGGTCAGATCCCCTTCGGCGAGAACTTCGCCCTGCGCTATGACCGTGATTTCAAGAAAAAAGAGAATGAATATGGATTTTCCTATAAGATCCATAATTACATGACGATCGAATATGTGTATAATGATGAAGAAGGCAAATGGCTTCGGCTGATTGCCCATTTATAAAAAAGAGGAGAGTAACCTATCATGATGACAACTCTTGGTAACAAGAAAAACGTAAAAATTTTTTCCTTCGCTTTGGCTGGCGTATTCATCGCCTCCGTGGCAGCGATGGCGGTGGTATCCATGGGCGATACAGCGAATGCTGCTCCGACCTCTGACATCGGCGTCGTTGACCAGAGAGAAGTGATCTCTGCGAACAGTACCCTCGCAGCAAACTACCAGCAGAAGATGAAAGAAACGGCAGATGACATGCAGAAAGACTTTGATGCGAAGTCAGAAGGCATGAGTGATGCGGAAAAAGAAAAACTCTTCGCTGACATGCAGCAGCAGTTCAATCAGAAGAGACAGGCCATCGAGAAGGACATGGATGATCAGGTGACCGGCGCTGTGAAGTCCGTCGCATCCAAGAAGGGCCTTGCTCTTGTAGTCGATAAATCTGCTGTCATTTACGGCGGCACAGACATCACGAAGGAAGTCACCGATTCCCTTTCGAAGTCCCTCTCTTCCGCTTCTTCTTCCGCAGCATCCGCAGCTTCCTCTGAAAGCAAAAAATAAGGACGTCTTATGAAATATAGAAACTGTGTATACACCATGGCGGCTGCCCTCCTCGTGGCAGGCTCCCTGGCGGTAAGCGGATGCAGCGATAAAAAAAACGAGGAGCCGGCGCCACCTGCCGTTTCCTACGGCGTGGTCGACTTAGAGACCCTTGTGAAAGCCCATCCGAAATACAGTACATATTTCCGCCTCGAGACTGAGTACAATCATCTCCTTGGTCAGTATCAGAATGAACGAAACAAGCTCATTCACATCGCCTCTCAGCAGCAGCACATCAAGGCCGCGCTCTCTGATCAGAGCCGGCGCATGGCTGCCGAAAATGAGTGGAAGACGAAGGTCAAGGCAAAAGAAGACGAACTGAATGACGGCCTTGCAAAACTCTACAAGACCATCAGCGAAGTGCACAAGAAGGACAAGACCTTCACGCCCGATGGCCTCACTGACGAAGAACGCGCCGAGATGGCGAATCTCCAAATGAAGCTCACCGTCCTCGGCGTCACCGGCTCCGAAAAGGAAGAAGTCAAGCAGCGTCTCCATGATCTGATGGACCTTCGCACCGAGCGTACGAAGATGGATACCATCGGCTGGACAGAGGACGAAGTGAAAGCGATGAAAGAGGCAAAAGAAAAAGCATCGAAGGAGCTCGCTGACTTTTCAGAGAAGACCGCGAAAGACATCAAGCAGAACCTCGCGGAGGAAACGAACGTCAATGAGCCTCTTCCTGAAGACCCCATCGACCCATCGTGGAACGAAGACTGGCAACAGAAGATCGATGCCAAACAGAAAGAGATGGCCGCCGTCAAGAAAGAAATAATGGAAGACATCCGGAAAGAAGCTGCCCGCGAGGCCTCTGACAAGCACCTTTCCATGATCTTTTCAAAATACAAAGCCAATATCCACGCCGAAGACGTGACGGGGGATATGGTGAATCGTATAGTCAATATCACCAAGTAGGAGGAAATCGAATGGCTATGTGGAAAAAACTGGCCTGCGTAGGACTCATTGGCGCAGCACTCGCCTTTGCCGGCTGCGGCAGTGAACATAAAGTGGCAGTCATCGACTACCAGAAACTGGAAGCTTCCTCTCCGAAGATCCAGTCTATCGAGAAAGAAATCAACGATAAAGATAAAGAAATCAGAGACCGCCTGGATCAGGACTCCCAGAGCGGACTCTCCGATGAAGACATGCAGAAGAAAGTCCAGTCCGCCCAGCAGGAGCGCATGATCTTCATCCAGAGCAAACAGAAACAGATCCAGTCCATGGTAGAGTCTCAGGCAGCCCAGATCGCGAAAGAAAAGGGCATCGGCATCGTCATGCATAAGAGAGCCGTACCCAGCGGTGCCGTCGACATCACCGATGAAGTGATGGCCAAGATCGATGGCACATCGAAAGCGGCATCCGGCGCTGCTTCGTCCGCATCCAAGTGAGGTCCATCATGAAAAAAACAGCAGGTGAAATCGCTGCCCTGATCGGCGGCACCCTCTATGGGGACAGCACGGTCTTGATCGACGACGTCGCCAGCGCAGAAAGCGCAGGTCCGTCGCATGTGACCTTTGCCCGCGGTGTCTACGCCGAGCACATCGAAGAAATGCAGGCCGGTGTCATCCTGGTCGATGAACTCCCCGCCCACTACACGAAGAATCTCATCGTCGTCCCCGATGCCCGCCGCTCCTTTGGCGAACTCATCGAAGTTTTCCGGCCGGAAAACAAATGGGAACCGGGCATCCATGAGACCGCCGTCATCAGTGAAAAAGCCCTGATCGGCAAAGACGTCACCATCATGGCGTATGCCGTCATCGAAGAAGGCGCTGAGATCGGAGACGGCTGTGTCATCTACCCATACTGCTACATCGGAAAGTATGCGAAGCTCGGCAAAGACTGTGAACTGAATCCGGGCGCCGTCGTACACGAGAACAGCATCTTAGGCGACCGCGTCGTCCTTCGTGCACACGCCGTCGTCGGCGGTCAGGGCTTCGGCTTTTCCACCGATGAACAGGGTCACCACCATCACATCCGCCAGCTGGGCCGCGCTGTCATCAGAGATGACGTCGAGATCGGCGCCTGCTCCACCATCGATAATGGCGCGATGAACAATACCATCGTCGGCAGCGGCACCAAGATCGATAACCTTTGTCATCTGGGACACAATGTCGAAGTTGGCCAAGACAATTTCCTCTGCGCGCAGGTCGGCATCGCCGGCAGCACCAAAGTCGGCGACCACGTCATCATGGCCGGACAGACCGGCGTGAATGGCCATATCACCATCTGTGACAATGCCGTCTTCGGAGGCAAGACAGGCATCATCGGCACCATCAAGACCCCAGGTACCTACCTCGGCTATCCGGCGAGGACTCACGCCCAGTGGGGAAGAGTCGAGGCTGCACTCTCGCACCTGCCGGAACTGATGAAAAAGATCCGCCGTCTGGAAAAACAGCTCGGAGAGAAAGAAGAAAAATAAAGTTCGCTTGAACGCATGTAAAAACCACTGAGTAAGTATCTCGGTGGTTTTTGCTTGATTAGCAATGCAGTGCATTGCTTTTTCCAAACCATGATCCCTTATCGGCGTCACTATGAATGAAAGCCATTGGAGCATACGTTCTATAGTTTTAATAGGGGAAAACGTGTAGCGACATACTTCAGGAGAGGTCATACTTTCTACTAAGTACACTTCGCACATATGATGTTTCTTACCACGCAGGATAACGAAATACCCCATGAAGTTATATGCAGATTGGGGTACTTATGAATCGTATGCTCCGTCCCTTTTTAAACCCGGTGAATCCGTTTAACCTGACGATCCACTTTCATAGTAAAGAGGAAGAGTCGAGATGGACTGCATCATTTGATAAAATATATTCAAAAATCAAGTAAAAAGATTTTATAAATTTGTCACACAATAACTGGTTATTCCGTTGAATGCAGTCGTGGAAAGCACTATAATGTGGCATATGCCATCTGATTAACAGTTTCATAAGGAGGATTCTTTTAATGTTTTCATTTTTACAGTCGTATAGTGAGCAGCGATTTCATCTGCGCGAACTTCATACAGATATCGGTACGGAGGTGATCGCTGGGCTGACGATTTTCGCTACGATGGGGTATGTACTGGCCGTTGTTCCGCGCATGATGGCGGAGGCTGGTCTGCCGCAGGGCGCGGTGCTCACCGCGTTGGTTCTGATGATATTTCTGACAACGGTAGCGATGGGACTATATACCAATCGCCCCTTTGTATTAGCGCCAGGCATGGGAAGCGTTGCGATTTTCTCTATTACGTTGGTGCAGCTCCAGCACGTATCGATCGGGATTGCCAGTGCGATAGTATTTCTAAGCGGTGTTTTATTCATTCTGGTGACACTACTCGGCGTGCGAGAAGCCATCATACTGGTCATTCCGCGCGGTATTAAGATTTCTATCAGTGCAGGTGTTGGCATGTTCCTTGCCGTTATTGGCATGCGAAATGCCAAGCTACTTGCAGCGAATTCGCAGAAAGTGGCGCTTTCTTTTGGTGATCTCACGCAGCCGGCTGTCGTCCTGGCAGCCATGACATTTGTTATTCTTCTTGTTTTAGAAACGCGCAAAGTGCGTGGCGCGGCGCTCATTAGCATCGTGGCCGGCACGGTGCTTGGTATTCCGCTGGGGCTCACACACCTGCCGCAGTCGATTTTTTCCGTACCAGATGGCATCGGTCCAGTTTTTATGCAGTTTGATTTATTCGGCGCACTCGATGTGAAATATCTGCCATACCTCTTTGTATTCTTTCTGCCGGATTTCTTCTCCAGCTTTGGCACTGCCATTGGCATTGGAGGCAAAGCTGGTTTTCTGGATGAAAATGGCGATTTGCCGCACATTGACAAGGTCTTTCAGGTAGACTCCATCGCAGCTACGATCGGTTCTTTCTTTACCATCCCTGTACTCATTACGTATCTTGAGTCCGGTGCAGGAGTCGAGGCAGGCGGCCGTACGGGTCTTACAGGCATCACCACGGCCTGTGCATTCCTGCTTATTCTCGCGGTGACACCGATCGCGCTCATGATCCCGGCGGCGGCGACGGCGCCGATACTGATTTATGTCGGAGTCAGCATGATGAGTGGAATGAGAAATCTGGATTACAATGATATCTGCGATTATTTTCCTGCCTTCCTTTGCATTGCATTTACGGCGTTCACCTTCAACATTGCGAATGGCATTTCCGTCGCTTTCATTGCATATGTCATCATGAAAGTAGCGGCTGGAAGAATGATGGAACTAAATAAAGGACATTACCTTCTAGCCTTGCTGCTAGCGTACTATTTCTATGCGATGGCAGGAATGAAATAGTAGCTGACTACGAACCCATAAGGGATACTAAAAGGAATAGATGTATGATTGTTGTCAGTTGCATGGTTCAAACAACGAAGGAAACGCTGATTCAATCGCAGAGTCAGATTTATATGCATTTTTATTACATAGCTTCGTCCTTACATTCCTTAAATAGCTCGATATTCGCGCCCCCCTGATTGCTTGCTCTGCATAAAAATCCAAGAATGAAATCTGACAACGATTTAATCAGTGGTTTCCTAACAACTATATCTACCTTTTTACATCTATCACATCAGAAGAAGAGAAAGGAAGCACCTAAATCAATGGATATTAATTATTTACTGGTGAATGGTCATGTGTACAATGCATATCTGAAACGATTTGTGGATGCTGATGTGGCCATCAGCGGGAACCGTTTCTGCTATGTAGGGAAAAATGAGCTGCCGATCCAGCCAAAGCAGGTCATCGATGTATCTGGGAAATACCTCATTCCCGGACTTGTCGACTGCCATATGCATATAGAGAGTACGATGTCAGCGCCACGCACGTTCATGCACGGAGCGGTAAGAAACGGCGTAACGACGCTTATTGCCGAGCCTCATGAGATCGCAAATGTCTTCGGCCTCGAAGGGATCCGTGCGATGCTCCGCACCACGCAAGAAGGTCCGTGTGAAGTCTTTATAGCTATTCCAAGCTCTGTGCCGTCGACCAATGAACAGCTCGAAACGACAGGCGGCATCATTGATAACGATGCCGTGGAAGCACTGATGCACACCGATCATGTAATTTGTCTTGGCGAAGTCATGAACTGCCATGATCTCATCCAGCATCCGGAAGGAAAGACAAGCCGTTTGATTCGTCAGATCCGCTATGGATGTCCGTATTTTCCCCTAGAAGGGCACTGCCCGCGATTCGAGGGCTGGGAACTTGCGCAGATCCTCATGAGCGGTGTGAATTCAGACCACACCGACCAAAGTCTGTCCGGCCTTAAGCAGCGGATTGAAAATGGCATGTTTGTACAACTGCAGGATAAAACACTCAAACCTGAGTTTTTGCAATATTTAAAGGAAAACCAACTTTTCGAACACTTCGCACTGGTGACAGATGACACCATGCCGGATGCCTTCATGAAGCGCGGACAACTGAATTACCTGGTAAAGAAAGCGATGCACCTCGGCCTCACGCCCGAGCAAGCGATCTATGTATCGACTTTTACCCCGGCACGGCGCATGGGACTTCGCGATAAGGGCAGCATCGCTCCAGGGAAGATTGCAGATTTTGTCATTCTTTCCGATGTGCGTGAATTTGCGATCGAAAGCACCTGGTGCCAGGGACATCGTGTCTACCAAAAGGGCGATCCATGGCCGGAAGAAGAACGGGACACCTCCTTCCCTGAAAAATTCTATCATAGCGTCCATGTATCAGAGAAAAAAGAATCAGATTTCATCTTAAAAGCTCCGATCGAAGAAGGGAGCGTGATCTGTCGCATCCTGGAAGTACAGCCGCACACCACCTTTATCAAAGGAAAACAGGCAGAGCTTCCTGTGCATCATGGAGAAGTCGACTGGGAACACAGCCCGTACAATCTCGCCGTGGTCTTTGAACGACACGGGAAAAATGGTGGACACGGTCTGGCTCTGGTCGGCGGATGCGCGATGAAGAAAGGCGCCGCGGCTACCACGTATGCACATGATCATCATAATCTCCTTGTCATAGGGCAGACGAAAGAAGATATGAAAGAGGCTGCAAATGCCGTCATACATGCACAGGGCGGCTATGCTGTTTCTGTGGAAGGGAAAGTGCAGGCCTTTGCACCGCTGCCCATAGCAGGGATTCTCTCTGACCGGCCGCTTCCCATTTTGGGGAGACAGATGGCGCAAGTCCATCGCGTGCTTTCCGAATGTGGTTATGAGAATGACAACATTATCATGTCGCTCAGTACCCTATCTCTTCCTGTGACACCATTCTATAAACTGACTGATAGGGGAATCATTGATGTAGAACATGGAACAATCGCTCCACTCATTCTAGGACAACGCTAATTCAATCGCAGAGTCAGCTTCTACAGGAATTTTTATACATGGCTGCGTCATGGCTTTCCTTAAAGAGCTCGCTATTCGTGTCAGTTTTATTCCTCGCCATATATAAGAATCCAAGAGTAAAATGATCAGCCCCTGTCAATGTAGACATGGCAAATATCTAAAAAATTACTGCCGTAAATTTCATGTTGGTGTTTTAGCATCAACATGGGATTTGCGGCATTTTATTATGCCGAAAATTTCGTTTTGTATTTCTGAAAATGTTTGTTCTCTGCGATCGGAAACTGTTCCGGGTTCTTCGCGTGCAGAGCTGCCATGCGAACTTCCATTGGCGTCCTTACTCCAAATCGTTCCTGAAAACGTTCGTCATTGTAAAAATGGATGTAGTGGTCGATGGCCGAACGCACCTCGTCGCCGCTACTGAACTTATTCAGGGAATACATCTCTGTCTTCACAATTCCCCAGAACCCTTCCACTGGGCAATGATCGATGCCATGCCCCACGCGGGACATGGATTGCTCCATACCCCGCTTCGAGAGCTTGAACTGGAATGCTTTACTGGTATACTGGAACCCCCTGTCACTGTGGAACAGCGGGTGTGCATCCGGATTTTTGCGAATTGCCTGCTCAAATGTGTCAAATACCAGCTTGTTGTCATTGTGTCCGCTTATGACGTAGGCGACAATCGACCGGTCATAGAGATCGAGGATGGCGCTCAAATAGAGCTTTTTGACAGCTGATCCTTCGTACCATTTGAATTCTGTCACGTCCGTTGCCCACTTCTGGTTCGGTCGTTCTGCCAGAAAATCCCTGTGAAGGATGTTCTCTGATGTGGCTTCTGGTGTGACCCTTCTGTATTTTGCCTTCTTGCACCGGATCACGGAATGGATATTGAGCTCCTTCATGAGTCGATGAATGCGGTTCCTGCTGTAATGCGTGTGGTTCAGGCGATTGATCCAATCAGTCATGCGCCGATAGCCCAGGATGTGGTGGAATCGTTCATCATACTCTTGGATCAGTTGGGCGATGATCTCGTTTTCTTTTTCTGCTTTTGGGACATCTCGCTTCAGCTTTTTATAAACTTCTATTATGCCTAAAAAAATATATAGATATTGACGAAAATTGGGGGGTGGTACTCTTTATATATGATTTAAGGCTTCGCGTAAACATGAAACCTTAATCACTATTATATGGCCAACATTTTTTGTTTAGCCATTCATGAAACAACTGAAGAAATCAAGGAATGCTGGGAAACCGAAGAAAGGTGGGGGTGCCTCTTTGTTGTTTTTCTAATTCTTAGGAAAGAGAGTCTGTGATCATCATAGTGTGGCGAAAGAGTACCCATTGGTGAAAGAGTCGTTGGAAATATTGATTTTGCTGTATAAAAGGAAATCATTATAACGACATGGAAAAGAAGAATTCTGAGATTTGCTATTACGGCCATTGCGCTCCTTTGTTTGCAGGAAATGTGGCAAGAAGATCAACGTATCCGACGCTAGAGATAGACGGTGCCGCTTTTGTTCTAAAACCATGTGAAAAGCTATACTGCAAACATCCTGAAAAGAATAAAGCTATGTTTTATTGCTTGCCCTAGGGCCAGTATTGTGGAGAGAAAGTTGTTACCCAAGATACTCAAGATCGTCGAAGGCTCTGCTGTTGCAAGACATGTCGTTTGGCAAACAATCGAGTGACAAGAAAAATAGTAAATGGTTAGTAAAAGCAAAGTGGATTATCATTTACACTGTATTTAAAGGGAAGAGAGGATGTATTATGAATCGGATTTACAAAGTTGTTTGGAGCAAAACGAAGAATTGCTATACGGTGGTTTCTGAGATTGCGAAAAGACATGGAAAAAGAAACCGTGCACGTACATGCGCTACCGCTCTTTTAGCTGCATTGGCTCTTACTGGCTTCATGGGAATGAGCGAGGCACAAGCAGCGGATGTCAATGCCACTAGAGTCAATGCCAGTGTTGTTAATACCAATACACTGAATGCCAAATATAATCTCTCCGTGGGTGAGATGGCAGGGAATGGGCTCATGCCGTTCTTTGTAAACAGCAACGGTGCATTCTATGCAGCCAATAATAACTTCTCCGTGGATAAAGACGGTAACGTGAAAGCAGCCAGCGGAGAAATCGGCGGAGTCACGATCAATAAGGGGATCCATTTGCCGCATACATCCCTGAGCGATGGTTACCTGTATGTAGGAGACGATAAGGGTCACTTCAGCCAGATTAGCCCTGAATCTGCGAAACTTGGGAAAGTAACGATTAACAAAGAAGGTAATATCACAGGGGCCAATGCGATCCAGACCAATGCCCTGAACGCAAAATACAACCTGTCCGTAGGTACTGCAAATGAAAACGGCACTGTACCGTTCTTCGTAAACAGCAACGGTGCATTCTATGCAGCCAACGGCAAATTGGTTGTAGATAAAGACGGCAAAGTAACCGCAACCGCAGGAGAAATCGGCGGAGTCACGATCGATAAGGGAATCTATTACAAGAATACATCCCTGAGAGATGGTTCTCTGTATGTAGGAGATGATCAGGGTCACTTCAGCCAGATTAGCCCTGAATCTGCGAAACTTGGGAAAGTAACGATTAACAAAGAAGGTAATATCACAGGGGCCAATGCGATCCAGACCAATGCCCTGAACGCAAAATACAACCTGTCCGTAGGTACTGCAAATGAAAACGGCACTGTACCGTTCTTCGTAAACAGCAACGGTGCATTCTATGCAGCCAACGGCAAATTGGTTGTAGATAAAGACGGCAAAGTAACCGCAACCGCAGGCGAAATCGGCAACGTAGTTCTGAATAATGGCGTATACACCGGTCGTTCCAAACTGCTTGATGGCGAGTTGCTCGTAGGCGATGCAAGCGGCAACTACAGCCAAATCACTACTAAAGGTGCTAAGCTGGGCAAAGTAACTATCGATGAAAAAGGCAAGATTACCGGCGTAGCAGCAGGTGCAATCACCGCTGATTCTACTGACGCAGTAAACGGCAGCCAGCTCCATGCAGTAGCAACCGAAGCGGGCAAGCATAGCAAGGTTGTCAATGGCAGCAACATCAATGTAGAAGAAGCAGAACTCAACGGGCAGAAGATTTATAAGGTTGGACTGAATGATGATGTTCTCCTGGGGAAACCTACTGGCAACAACGTCAGCATTAGCGGAACAAAGGGGACGATTGAGACAACTGGTTATATCGCGACCAAGGACCGCATTATTGCAGATAAGGGAGCTCAGCTTGCTGGTATCAACGTCAGTGGTAATATCATTTCCAATGGTGCGGCAAGAATCGCGCTGTATGGCGATTCAGGAGTAGCAGGAATGATGAATGGTAAAGGCGCCTCCATTTATATGCAGGATGGCAACACCGTCATCAATTCAAAAGTTGCTATTGATGAGAATGGCAAGATTACCGGCGTAGCAGCAGGTAAGGCGGATACCGATGCTGTCAATGTAGGGCAGCTGAAAACTGCTGTCGCAGATGCAGTAAAAGATGCAGCGAAAGCTTCTGATGTAGGCAATATAGGTGATATTCACAAAGAGCTTCAGAACAAAGATGGGAGCAAGACGACGGTCGTCGATGCAGTCAATAATCTGGACAATAAGGTCGGAGATCTGAAATACAGTGCTGTCACCAAGGGGGATATCAAAGACGGAGACAGCTCGACAACGGCGATCGGCAAGCTAAACCAGAAACTGTCTGGCGTAGCTGCTGTAGCAGGTCAACACAGCAGTGTTTCTACTACCGATGCAAATATCAAGATCCAAGAGGGAACCAATGCAGCGGGTGGTAAGGATTATCAGCTGAGCCTGAACCCGGATCAGAAGCTTCATAGCGTCACCACAGGCGAAACAAAGATGGATACGAAGGGCCTTTCCATCGGCGACAAGACCTATGTGAGCAAGGACGGCTTGAATGCCAATAATCAGACCATCACGAATGTAAAAGACGGAAAGATTGAAAAAGACTCCAAGGATGCCGTGAATGGCGGACAGCTGTATGCGACAAATCAGCTGGTAAAGGATAATGCTAGCAATATTTCGCTTCTTGGTAATTCAATCGATAAGCTGGACAATCGCGTGAATAAGGTCGGTGCAGGGGCAGCTGCTCTCGCCGCACTCCATCCGCTCGATTTCGATCCGGAGGATAAGTGGGACTTTGCAGCAGGCTATGGCAACTACAGTGGTGCAAGTGCCGTGGCGCTCGGTGCATACTATCGCCCGAATGAAGACACGATGTTCTCTGTCGGTGGCAGCTTCGGCAATGGAGAAAATATGGTGAATGCAGGCGTAAGCCTGAAACTCGGTCAGAGCAACCGTGCACCGGCTTCCAAAGCTGCTATGGAGAAAAAGATCAGTGCTCTTAGTCAGGAAGTAGAAGAGCTGAAGGCTGCAATCGCGGATCTCCGCGCAGCGCAGACGAAAGCAAAAGACGCAACAGAAAAAGACGCACAGAAGAAATAAGCTGGGTTTGACGACCGCATTTATTCTGGCGTGAATATGAAAGTTGGCAGAAAAGACGTAAAGACTTTTTCTGCCAACTTTTTTTATGATTATGTAAGGAAATGCTGATCCCATGGTAGAGGCAGGTTTTAGAAGGAGCTTTATACATGGCTTCGTCATCACCTTCCTTACATGGTTCGCCATTCGTGTCGGATGATTCCCTGCCTTGTATAAAGTTTCAAGAGTAAAATCTGGCAATGATTCAAGCAGCGTCTTCTTAGCGTGGCTGAATTTGAAATTTTCAGAAATTTTCAAATTATATACGAAAGTATGGTACAATAATAAGGTATGTAAAAAAGAAGGATGAGGAAGCGGTATTCATATATTGCTCATCGGGGAAGGTTCTCATTGGATCCCCGATCCCCGTCATCAGTTACTAGTCACTAAGTCACTACAACCCCTAAGGAGGTCTATAATGGCAAAAGATTATTCATTCGACGTGGTATGCCGCACGGATCTGCAGGAAGCGGCAAATGCTGTGAATCAGGCGTCCAAGGAGATCGGCACGCGCTATGATTTCAAGGGCAGTAAGAGTTCGGTCACGCTTGACGAGGACAAGATCACGCTGATCGGCGATGATGATTTCAAGCTGAAGCTGGTGAAGGATATCATTCATGGGAAGCTCGTGAAGCGCGGGATCTCCCTCAAGAATCTGAAGGAAGAGAAGAAGGAAGCGGCAGCCGGCGGGACGGTCCGTCAGGTACTCTCGCTGCAGAACGGGATCTCTTCGGATATGGCGAAGGATATCGTGAAGCGTGTGAAGGCTTCGAAGATCAAGGTCGCTGCTAAGATCAATGGGGATGAGGTGCGTGTATCGAGCAAGGATAAGGATTGCCTGCAGGAGTGCATCCAGTTCCTGAAGCAGCAGGACATTCCGGCGGATCTGCAGTTTGTGAACTATAGATAGTGAGCTTGCGAAAGAGTCCTCCGTCATGAAGACGGCTTTAACAAATGAGGAATTAGGAATGAGGAGTTAGGAATGGTGGTGCGGCGCATAATCATAGGAAGCGCCGCGGAGTATGAAAAATGGGTAAGGTCAAAAATTCTGCTTTGGGAAAATGTTTGTGAAATCGTTAATCAGTGTTTTCCTAAAGGCAGAAGAGGAATCCAACTTTTGGGTATTTACGGCGCTTTATTATTTTTATGCGCCGCTCTACCATTTCTCATTTCTAATTTCTCATTCCTCATTCCTAATTTTAGAAAAGCGGTATGGGGACTTGTGAGGATATCCATCAATCGCATTGAAATGGAGGAGTTATGAACGCAGAGGAAATGATGGCAAAGACGCTCCGGGAAGGGCATACCACCGGCGCAACGGCGACGGGGGCGATGAAGGCAGCGATCCTGGCTATGCGAGGAGAATTTCCAAAGCAGGTGACGGTCCTTTCGCCGCAAAGGACGGAGCTCACGATCCCGGTGGAGTCGGCCGAGGCACATGGGCGGACGGGCATCGCGACTTGCCTTAAGGATGCGGGCGATGACCTGGACTGTACACATAGGACGCCGATCGTTGTGACGGTGGAGCTGGTGGATACGCCGGGTCTTACGCTCCGTGCGGGGAAGGGCGTCGGTACGGTGACGAAGCCGGGGCTGCAGGTGAAGGTGGGACGGCCCGCCATCAATCCGGGCCCGCAGATCATGCTGCGCTATGTGTATGAAGAACTCATCGGCAAGGATCATGGCTGCATCGTGACGGTGTCTATCCCGAAAGGGGAGGAGCTGGCGAAGCAAACGCTGAATCCTTCGCTGGGTATCGTCGGCGGGATCTCGGTCCTGGGAACGACGGGGATCGTGAAGCCGATGAGCGAGGAGGCGTACAAGAAATCGCTGGCGCCGCAGGTGCCGGTGGTCTATGCGAGCGGGATCCGCACGGCGGTCCTTTGTCCCGGTCGTATCGGTGAGACAGCGGCGAAGATCATGGGCATTCCGTCGGATGCGATCATCGAGACGAGCAATTACATCGGCTTCATGATGGAGCAGTGCATCGCAGGCGGTTTCCAAAAGATGCTGCTCATCGGTCATATGGGAAAGCTGGTCAAGGTGGCGTCAGGCAGCTTCCATACGTACAATCGCAATAGTGACGGCCGTATGGAGACGATGGCGGCGTATGCGGCCATGAATGGGGCATCGACAGATACGGTGCGGGAGATCATGTGCTGTACGACGACAGATGGCGCGGCAGCGGTCGTGCATCGTGAAGGGCTGGATATGATTTACCAGCAGATGGCGGAGCGGGCGCAGGTGCGCTCGGAACGCTACATTTTCGGTAAGGCCAGGGTCGGCGTGATTTTTGCGGCGATGGATGGCACGGTGCAGGCAGTCAGCAGCCATGCGAAGGAGATTCTGGAGGAGGAACAATGGAGCATACATTGATTGTAGCGGGAATCGGGCCGGGAGATCCGGACTATATCCTGCCGAAGGCGCAGAAAGCCATCGAGGGGGCGCGCTACCTCGTGGGCGGCCGCCGCGCGCTTTCTGACTATGCGAAGCCTTCTCAGGAAACATATCCGGTGACAGGCAAGCTCTCTTTGCTGGCGGACTGGCTGGAGGAGGCGCTTAAGAAGGATGATGTCGTCGTCATGGTGAGCGGGGATCCGGGCTATTACAGTCTGCTCCCGTGGCTCAAGAAGCGGTTTCCGGAGCATCCGATCGAAGTCATCCCGGGGATTTCTTCGGTGCAGGCCTGCTTCGCTCTTGTCAAAGAACCCTGGCAGGGGGCGCTGTGGCTCTCTTTCCATGGCCGTGTGCCGGAAGAGAAGGATACGTCTTATATGCCCGGACGAAAGCTCGCCTTTCTGACGGATCATGAGCATGATCCGTCCTATATCGCGAGATACCTGATGGACAAGGGCTGGCCGAAGGAGACGCGCGCTGCGGCGGCCGAGCATATTTCATATGAGAATCAGCATCTTTCAGATTCGACGCTTGAGGAATTGTCGCATCTGGAAGGCTATGGTGAATCAGTCATGGTGGTGATGGGATAAATGCAGTTTGGTATCAAAGATGAGGAGTTTATTCGGGGAAAGGTACCGATGACGAAGGCTGAGATCCGTGCGATGGTCATGGTAAAGGCCGCCATTCAGCCGGGCGATATCGTGGCTGACATCGGTGCAGGCACAGGCTCTCTATCCATTGAGGCAGCGCTCTGCTGCCCAGAGGGGGCTGTGTATTCGATAGAAAGAAATCCGGAGGGGATCGAGCTGATCCGGAAAAATGCGGAAAAGTTCGGTTGCCGGAATATCCATACCATAGCCGGCACAGCGCCGGAAGCGATGGAAGGGTTGCCGAAGATGGATGTGATCATCATTGGCGGGTCTTCCGGAAATATGCATGAGATCTTGGATCGATGTGAAGCGCTGCTCGCTCCGGGCGGACGCATCATCCTTACCGCTGTCACCGTGGAAACGACGGGGGAAGTGGTGAAGGAATTCGCGGATCGTCCTTTCGAGCTGGAAGGCTTCGAGATGCAGATCAATCGACTGAGAAAACTGGGGCGGTATCATCTCTATGATCCGATGAGCCCCATTTTCATATTTACAGCAATCAAACATTGAGGAGGAAGTTATTATGGGAAAATTGTATTTCATCGGCGCAGGCCCCGGAGATCCTGAGCTCATCACGGTGAAGGGACAGCGTCTCATCGCAGAGGCGGATGTCATCATCTACGCAGGCTCTCTTGTGAATCCGGAGATCCTGAAGTACGGCAGAAAAGATGCAGAGATCTACAACAGTGCGACCATGAATCTGGATGAAGTGCTGAAGGTGGAGATCGATGCGCTCAGAGCAGGCAAGATGGTCGCTCGCGTACACACCGGCGATCCAGCCATTTACGGTGCGATCCAGGAACAGATGGACGGTTTGCGCGCAGCAGGGATCAAAGAAGATCAGTTTTCTGTCGTTCCGGGCGTCAGCTCCTTCCTTGCGACAGCAGCTGCGCTGAAACAGGAATATACCCTGCCGAGCATTTCTCAGACCGTTATCATCACCCGTATGGAAGGCCGCACACCGGTCCCGCCGAAGGAAAAGCTCGCGCTTCTTGCCGCACATCAGGCGACCATGTGCATTTTCCTCTCTGTCCAGGCGATCGATCAGGTCATGGCGACCCTGAAAGAGGGCGGCTATCCGGGCGATACCCCGGTCGCTATCGTAGCCAGAGCGACCTGGCCTGACCAGCGTATTTTCCGCGGCACCATTGATACCATCGCGGACATTCTCCATCAGGCAGGCGTCGTCCGTCAGGCCATGATCGTCGTTGGCAAGGTCCTTGATACCGATTATGAACTTTCCAAGCTTTACGACAGCAAGTTCACTACCATGTTCCGCAAAGGAACGGATGGGGAGTAAGGAAATCGGAGGGAATAGGGGCGATTTCCGTGTATTCGGATGAGGCTTTGCGAAAATCAGCGTTTCCCTAGGGATTAGAGTATTCTGGTGACTAGGGATTAGTGGCTAGGGATTAGGAGTCTCAAGTGACTGGTGACTAGTGACTGGAATGCCAGCTCATGGCACCACCATTTCGCATTTTTCATTTCTAATTTCTCATTCAATCGAGGCTTTCAAACGTAATCAAGGGGCGAGCCGCCTCAGGGGCTAACCCTGAACCCTGAACCTTGAACCTTGAACCCTTATCCCCTGGAGAGTATCACATGAAGTACGCTATTGTTTCTGTATCCAAAGAAGGAGCCCAGCTGGGGGTGCGCGTGAAGGCGGGCATTTCCGGTGAGGGGACTCTGTATGAAAGAAAAGACGGCGCGAGCGGCAAAGAAGCCGTGTATTTTACCCGCACGCTCGCGCTCACGGCGGATATCTTCTCCTGCTATGATGGGATCCTTTTCATCATGGCCTCTGGCATTGCGGTCCGCGCCATCGCAGCGCATGTAGTGAGCAAGGCGTCCGACCCTGCAGTACTCGTCATGGATGAGTGCGGGAAACATTGTATTTCCCTTCTCTCCGGACACCTCGGCGGGGCGAATGCCTGGGCAAGAGAAGTCTCGGCGGCAGTGGGAGCCGATCCCGTCATCACGACGGCGACCGATGTCCATGACCGCCGCGCGCCGGATGATATCGCTCGCGAGCTGATGATGCGTGTCGAGCCGCTTGCGGCTTTGAAGCCTGTGAATACCGTCATCGCAGCAGGACGCACATTCCGATGGTTTTTGGATGAGAGCGTCGAAGGGAGCGCATCCATAGCGACGCGCCTCAAAGAGAAAGGGATCCGCACGGAGCCCTTAGACCGACTGGATGCCAATGCGTTTGACGCATGCGCTGTCATTACCGAAAAAACGATCACTGTGAAGAAGCCTTTCGTCTGCCTTCGTCCGAAGAATCTTTTCGTCGGCATCGGATGCAAGCGCGGCACCTCCGAAGAGCTGGTGCAGAGCGCATTCACCGCAGCACTTGCTCGGGCAGGGGCTTACCCGTATCAGGTAGCATCGCTTGCGAGTGTCGATGCGAAAGCGGATGAAAAAGGTTTGCTTGATTTTGCCAGTTCCATGCATCTTCCGATCCATTTTTACAAGGCAGAGGAGCTTAGAAAAATCGCGGAAGAGTATCATTTAGAAAGTTCAAAATTTGTAGAGAAAACGATAGGAGTGGGAAACGTATGTCAATCAGCAGCGTTAATGGAATCAATGAAGGGAAAAACGCTTCTGCCGAAAACGAAGTTTGTCAGTGCCACGGTGGCGATCGCCCTGGGACTATCCGGGTCATCGGCATTGGACCGGGCCATGAAGAAGAAATGACCCCGAAGGCCATCAAGGCCATGGAAGCTTCCGATATCATCGTGGGCTATAACACATACATTGCTCTCGTGAAAGACCTCATCAAAGATAAAGAAGTCGTCGGAAATGGCATGCGTCAGGAAGTCGATCGCTGCCAGAAGGCTGTCGATCTGGCGGCAGAAGGCCATCAGGTGGCCGTGATCTCCTCCGGGGACCCGGGGGTCTATGGCATGGCCGGTCTTGTGCTCGAGCTCATCCAGAAGCTTCCGAAGGAAGCACGTCCGGAGTGCGAGGTCATCCCGGGACTTACCGCAGCAAATACCTCTGCTGCGGCGCTCGGCGCTCCGCTCATGCATGACTATGCCGTCATCAGTCTTTCTGATCTGATGACCCCGTGGGAACAGATCAAAAACAGAGCGAAGCTCGCCGCGGAAGGTGACTTCGTCATCGCCATCTACAATCCAAAGAGCCGCGGCCGCGCGACCTACCTCGATGAGATCCGCGACATCGTGCTCCAGTATAGAAAGCCGGAAACACCGGTCGGCATCGTCAGAAAAGCAGGACGTCCGGGCATGAACTGGACGATCTCCACACTGGAAAAACTGCCGGAAGAACATGTAGACATGCAGTCCACCGTCATCATCGGCAAGAGCACCACCTTCGTCGCTGACGGAAAAATGATCACACCAAGAGGATACAAAGCATGATCTGGATCATTTCCGGAACACAGGACGGCCGAGAAATCGGTGCTGCACTCGCAGACCGAGAACAGTCTAAGCCGGAAGGGGAGCGCCGTGAGATCCTTATGACCGTTGTCAGCCAGTACGGTAAAGTGCTCGCCGCACATAAAGGGCTCGACATCGAAGTAGGGCGTTTCCGGGAAGAAGACATGCTCCGTGTCATCAGGGAAAAGGGGATCTCGCTCATCCTTGATGCGAGCCATCCCTATGCGGCGATCGTTTCTGAGACGGCCCGCGCGGCCTGTACCAAGGCAGGGATCGACTACGTACGTTACGAGCGCGCGGAGATCCCACTTCCTGACTATGACAAGCTCTATCACGCAAAAGATGAATTCGAAGCGGCGGATCTTGCCGGTCAGCTCGGAAAGAGCATCCTTTTGACGACCGGCTCCAAGACGCTTGCCACCTTCGTAAAGGCGAAAGCGCTGGAAGGCAAGGAGATCTGGGCGCGCGTGCTGCCGACATCGAATGTGATCAAAATGTGTGAAGACCTCGGCATGAGAGCAAAGTACATCCTCGCCCTGCAGGGACCTTTCTCCTATGAAATGAATCTTGCCATGATTTGTGACTATCACGCCGATGTGATGGTCACCAAGAACAGCGGTCTCATCGGCGGCAGCGATACAAAGCTCAAAGCCGCGATGGACGCCGGGATTTCCGTCATCGTTATCGATAAACCGAAAGCAAAACTGGACGGCGCTGTGGTCTTCTCGACCGTAGAAGGCGTCCTCA